>CAXGRW010000010.1:0-23763 GCA_964012125.1 uncultured Rhodopirellula sp. | reverse complement strand
TGAATTGCATTGACTCGATCTTCACCGGCAACATTCAAGATCCTTGGCGTGCCATGAACTGAGACAGAGAGTGTGAGGTGTGGTAAATCGATAGCCGTGATTGGGTTCATTCTTAGGTCATGCAGTGCGGTTTGTTTTGCACAATCAGCCAGAGCTTCAGATAGTGCGAGAGAAGCTCCGAGCATGCCACAGCAACCACGCTGTGTTGCCTCTTTTTAGTGTGACGAAGACGCCTGAAACTTTCAGATCGGCTAGCTGTTCCAATTCCTTGCACGCATCCATCATTTCGTAATGGACTGCAGCCTTCACCTGTTTGCACGTCGTTTGGTGAACCGATTCCACCTCAGCAAGCTTCAGCGAGGGAATGAGAAGGTTGTTGTTGTTGTTGTTGTTGTTGTTGTTGTTGTTGTTGTTGTTGTTGTTCATCTGCGCTGACTTGGCCTACGGCTGTTTTATTAACTGGTTAAGGGCCGGTTCATCAAGGTTTTGACGTGGGACTTATTTGAGGCTTCACTGTGACTGGGTTTCACTGTGACTGGGTTTCACTGTGACTGGGTTTCACTGTGACCGGGCTTCACTGTGACCGGGCTTCACTGTGACCGGTTGTCTTTGTCGCCCCCAGCGGGCCGCTTCCATTTCAAAGCGACCGGGGATAAGTGTGTCACAATGGTGACAGCGGTTGAGATCAAGGTTGCAGTCGGTGATTTGATGCCAATCACGTTGAATCAAAGGCTTTTGGCATTTGGGGCAGTAGGTGCTTTGTCTCGTGACGTCATGCATGTTGCCGAGGTAAACGTAGTTCAAACCAGCTTGCATAGCGGTTTCGTAGGCGAGTTGCAGGATCTCGTGAGGAGTTGCTGGAATATCCCGCATTTGGAAGTCAGGATGAAAGGCAGTGAAGTGAATGGAAACATCACCCCCGATTTCCGTGAGTATCCCATCGATAATGCGTTTCAACTTTCGGGATCATCATTTGCCCCGGAATCACTAGGTTGGTCAATTCGATCCAGCAGCCTGCCTGGCGGACCGCATATTGAATCGTATCAAGAACAGGTTGCAGATGGCCGTCGGTAAACTTCTGGTGAAAATCTTCTGTAAATCTTTTAAGGTCGATATTGGCGGCATCGATGAGTGAAAAAAATCTGACCTTGCTGTATCTTTCAGGGTGCCCGCTGCGACAGCTATGGCACTGAGTCCGAGATCGTGGCAGGTCCGGGCCGTATCGAGGGCGTATTCAGCCCATACGATTGGGTCGTTGTAGGTGAACGCGACACTGCGGCATCCTTGGTTCAATCCGGTCAACGCGATATCGAGCGGCTTTGCCAAGTTGCTTATTTGCGAGACCTCGCGGCTTTTGGAGATGACCCAGTTTTGGCAGGATTTGCAGCCTAAATTGCATCCGGCGGTGCCGAAACTGAGGACCGGTGTCCAGGCAGTTCGACGCCCATCGGTGTCCGGTACCATTTTGCCGTTTTTATTTCATCCGAACAAAGCAGAGTCCTCGGTCGCCTGCTTTCAAACGGCAGGCCCGTGGACAGAGTTGGCAAAGCATGTTGGCAAAGGATTCTGCCATCAGTTTGTTGCGTCCACCAGCGTCCGGTGAAGTCACCGTCCGGGGGCTCATAGGCAACGATCGGCCGGGAACAATTGACCATTTCAAATAGTTTAGCGGGCAAAACGATCCGACGATCTCGGCATCCCGTCTTTCCGATGGCACCACCTTCGATAGACTTGGGGCTCGCAGACCCCGCAATGTCAGTTCAAAAGACGGTAATGAATCCATGACGATCGAGCTAGCCAAAACACCTCTCGACGCATGGCATCGTGCCAATGGCGGCAAGATGGTTCCGTTTGCTGGCTATGACATGCCTGTGCAGTACGAATCGATTGTTTCTGAGCATCAGGCTTGTAGAAACGCTGCGGCACTTTTTGATGTGTCCCACATGGGGCGTCTTCGTTTCGATGGTGATGGTAGCGAGCATTTTTTGGATCACGTTCTGACCCGGAAAGTCGCAGACTTGCCAGTTGGCGGTGTGCGATACGGACTGATTTGCAATCAGGACGGGGGGATTCTGGACGATGTCCTTGTGTCCCACGTCGAGACACCATCGCAAAGGCGGTTCCATTTGATGGTGGTAAATGCGTCAAATCGAGAAAAAATCCTTCAATGGTTGACCCCTATCTTGGACGATTTTCCTACCGTCACGATGTCTGACCGCACTGAGTTGACGGCCATGATCGCTGTGCAAGGTCCTGCAGCCATGGAAGCGTGTAAGCGTTTGTTTTCTTTCGATCCAACACGCTTGAAGTATTATCGGGCCGTGATCACCGACCAGTTTGCAAAGCCAGTCATTGTGAGCCGAACGGGCTATACGGGTGAGGACGGTTTAGAATTGATTGTCAGGGCTGAGGAAGCTAACCGAATTTGGGAAAATTTATTGCTAGCCGGCCGCAACGATGGTTTTAGTGCTGCCGGGTTGGGCGCACGTGATACCTTACGCATGGAAGCTGGAATGCCGCTTTATGGGCATGAGTTAAATGAGTCAATCGATCCGTTGTCTGCGGGCCTCGGTTTTGCCTGTACTTTACAAGATCGATCGTTCGTGGGCAGTGAAGCATTGCTGAAGATCGCAGAGGCTGGCCCGTCAACCGTACGGGTCGGATTGAGACCGGAAGGAAAAAGGCCTGCCCGAGATGGATGTCTCGTGCTCGATCGGGAAGGACAAAGAATCGGTGAAGTCACCAGCGGCGGACCTTCACCGACACTGGGACATCCGATCGCCATGGCTTACGTTGGTAGAGCGAACGCTGATGACAGCGAATTCAAAATCGATATCCGTGGCAAACTGGTTGATGCGAAGCCAACCAACTTGCCGTTTTACAAACGCCCCAGATCCTGACTCTCTCAGAAGGACTCCTTTGATGTCACGTGATGAATCCAAATTGCTCTATGCCGAATCGCACGAGTGGGTTGATTTGGCCGAAGAAGATGGGAAAGCCGTTGGGACCATTGGACTGTCAGGTTTTGCGCTGGAGCAGTTGAATGATCTCGTTTACATGGAATTACCAGAGCTCGGTCGCGAACTCACTGCGGGTGAGGAGTTTGGTGAAGTCGAGTCGGTCAAGGCAGTGAGCCCCCTCTACAGCCCAGTTAGTGGCAAGGTGGTCGCGGTGCACGAAGATCTCCCGGAGAACCTCGAAAAGCTGAACGATGATCCCTATGAATTTGGTTGGATCGTGAAAGTTGAGATCAGTGAGACAAACTCGGTTGAGTCGCTGCTCGATCACGCCGCCTATCAAAAGCAGTGCGCTGAAGCTGGATGATGAACACGCGAACAGTTTCTGGTGCGTCGCTCGGGTCCACTGTCGGTCGATTGGTTTCGCTTGCCACCGCCGGGCCGGCAGAGAACATGGCGATTGATCAAGCGATTCTGGATTCTGTCACTCGGACTGGAGTGCCTGTTCTGAGGTTCTACCAATGGGCCGAACCCACGCTGTCGTTGGGGTATTTTCAGGGACTCGCTGCACGGGCTACGCATACTCAAAGCGATTCCATTTGCTGCGTGAGACGAACCACAGGTGGTGGGGCCATCGTCCACGATCAGGAGCTTACCTACAGCGTTACGATTCCGGTGCCCGCTGGCTCGGCCGGGCCTCGTTCCGTTTTGTACCGGCAAACGCATGCTTCGATTGCTGAAGCGTTGGCAGATTTTGGTATTCAGGCGGTTCCGTTTCGTCGTACTGGGGTTGAGCCGCGTTCGGAAAATCGCAACTCCCAGTTCCTGTGTTTTCAGAGACGTACGGCGGAAGATTTGATTGTCAGCGGGTACAAGGTTCTCGGTAGCGCTCAGCGGAAAAGCCGCACTGCCGTTCTGCAGCACGGCAGCCTGCTTTTATGTACCAGTCTGTACGCTCCGCAAATTCCCGGCGTTAATGACTTGCTGTCGATGCCACTCAGTGCCGAGCAGTTGGTCCCGAAAATAGTTGAAAATTTGTCGGCAAGTCTGGGGATTGATTGGCGAGTGGGGACGCTTTCAAGTCAGGAAATATACGATGCGGACCAGATTCGCCGCGAGCGGTTTGCGTCTTCGGCATGGACCATGCGGCGGTAGGTGCCTGCACCTGCTCGCAGTCCCGCTCAATGCAGAGGGAACGGTATCATTCGTTTCAAACTTTGCCACGAAAAGGGCGTTTTGGGCCAAGCCCGGGAGGCCTGAGCGACAAAAAATGGCTTGGCACCGATTTTGTAGACAAAACCGGCTTGGACAACTGTTATACTACCGGTCTCGTAACCAAACTCTGAAGGATTCAGTGTTCGGCCATTTCTTGCAGTGCTGCGTTTGTTAGCTTATCTACTCGCACAGGCGGCAGTTCCAAGAACAGTGTCGGTACTTCACAAGATTGGTGCGCTCATCGCGTGTTAAGCCGTTCGCGATTGGATAACTGATGCCTTCCCTACCGACGAGTAATCGGGAGCAATTGATGCAGGTAATGCTTAAGGTCCTTAGTGGTAGCCATGAAGGACGTGAACTCAGTGTGTCGGGTGAGAAGTTTCTCATCGGCCGCAGTGAGTCATGCCAGTTGAGACCCAAGAGTGAGTCGGTTAGCCGAAAGCACTGTATTATCGTTCTTAAGGATAATCGCGTGCTGATTCAGGACCTCAAAAGTCGTAATGGCACGTATGTAAACGACAAGCGATTGCCAACCGATAAGGCAAAGGTCCTCGCAGGTGGAGATCAGTTGCGTGTCGGTAAGTTGAATTTTGAAGTTGTGATTGAGCATGGACTGCAGGCTCCGAAAAAGCCGGAAGTTGCCGACATGAGCGATGCAGCGGCACGAACGGTTGACGCTGGCTCACATGACAGTCGATTTGAGGAGGTTGATGTTGATTCTTGGCTTAACGAGGCTGACCAAATTGATCGAGTTCGCAAGCTTTCGGATCCAGAGACACGTCAGTTTCAAATCAAGTCCGGTGTCATCACCGAAGGTGAAGGAGTTGCCGAAACAGACGACAGCGAGGATGGGGACGTAAGTGCGGGTGGTGACAGCACCGATTTGTCCGTAAGCGAGTCGACCGATTCGAGTGATAAAAAGAAGCGTGACAAAAAGAAACCTGGGAAACTTCCAAAAGGCTTCCAGAAGTCAATCACAGATAATTCTCGTGATGCAGCAGATACTGCACTAAAGCGCTTCTTCAGCGGTCGCTAACGTCTTTCAATCGCGAGCCGTGGTTGGCGTGGTCCGGCCGATGGCGATCAAGTTGTTAGTTGACCAAGCGGAGGCTTGGTAAATGCACGCAGCACTGCGACTTTTTTAAGTTTCGATTGATTGTGAGCCGACTATGCAGGATTCAAACGCATTGCTCGTCCAGCAATTTCGTGAGAACGATGAAACTGCGTTTTCAAAGCTCGTACGCAGGCATTACCCATTGGTTTTTCGCGTTTGTCTGAAAATCCTCGGCCACCGCCAGGATGCAGAGGATGTGACTCAAGAGACCTTCTCGCGTTTTGCAAAGCATGTTGATAAGTGGGATGTTCGTCGACCACTTGAGCCATGGTTAGTGACCATTGCTGGAAATCGTAGCAAGACCTTGCTCGCACGTCGTCGTGCCCACCAATCGCTGACCAGTATGGTGGAGCCGGTCACTGACGAGGCACACGCGGTCAGAAATGCCGATGGGCTCCGCGAAGAGTTGCAGTTGGCATTGGCGGCAGTGCCTGAGCAGCAAAGATTGGCGTTCGATTTGTTTCACGAGCAGGGTATGAGCTACGTACAGATCTCTGCTGAGATGGGATGCCCTGTAGGGACAGTCAAGACATGGGTGCACCGCGCCCGCACAAACGTGGTTCGGATTCTTCGCAAGCGTGAAGTCCTTGCCACGGCGAAAATGCCAAGCGGTAAAAAAATGCAAAGTTCTGGTGAATTATCTTCACGTGATCATTTGGCTCACCGAACGTTGAAATTAAGGAGATCGAGTGATGCGATGTGAAGAGTTTCTCGAACACTTGCACGAGCGACTGGATCAACGGATGCCGCTTGAGTCAGACCGGAATCTAACGCAACATGCTGCTAATTGCGAAGAGTGTTGGTCGGAAATGTGCGTCTGGCTTGAAATCGCTCCGCTGTTGAAATCGGATGACATGGAGTGTGCCGAGGTCGATGTTGCTTCTTCATCCCAACGTTATCGTGCCGTCCCACCAATACTGACCGCCGCCCTGGCCGTTGCGATTTTGATTGCAGTCGTCGGATTTTCTCCCACGAAATCGGATTCCAAGCCGATACTAAGTGACGCAACGGCGTCCTCCGACACGCTGGCTCAGGCGACAGGTGAGCTTGACCCCGTCCTTTGGTGGCGGAGCGTGCAAGATCGGGATTGGGTAGAGGAGACCATGCCCACCGTAAGGTCTGTTAGGCAAGGTGTTGCTCCATTGGGGCGAACACTGGTGCGCGCTGTGACGATTTTGACGATCGGCGGCGAAGGCCGAACCTCTTGACCACAAAGCTTTGTCCATGATCAAGGTACCTCTCACACGCTGGATTACTTGTGCCTTGGTGGCATCTGTTTTCCCCCATTCTGTGGTGTCGGCCGAGCAGCTGTTTCGCCTGCGGAACAACATGGTCTTGCGCGGGTCCATGGCAAAAATTGCAACGCTCAAAGACGGCTTCGGTGCTGCCTCGGCAGGTGAAACCCACCTTCGGCCAATTTGGTTAATTGACGACGGTCTGCGACGCATCTACCTGCATGGCAAGGGGATGGTCGCCGTTGATCCCGTTGATGTTGGTGAGATGGAAAGAAATCTGGAGTTTTGGCAACCAAAGCCATTGGGTGGAAAGATTGTCGGCGGGTTGGGGACAATTCAAGGCGTGTCGCCCTTCAACGACTACGGTAGACGAATCTTGACGGTTCGAGGGCCAGATGGCGGCCAAGTGCGAATCATTCAAGGTATCGCGGAAGTGAATTCTCGCTATGCAAAGCTAGTCGCGCTTAAAGGTAAACCGAGTTTGAATTGGGACATGAGGATCTCTACACGCACGTTAGACTCCTCCACGCTAGCAAGAATTTTCAATAAACGCACAGATCAGTCTGATTTGAATGCTCGCTTGGAAGTGGTGCGTTTTTTCATCGCGGCAGAACGGTACCGGGAAGCAAAGCAAGCACTGCAAGCAACAATCGATGATTTTCCTGAAGAGGTTGATTTGTTGCCGCAACTGGCTGCACTGACCAAACGACAGGCCGAACAGTTGTTGGATGAGGCAAACGATCGAGCAGAGGCTGGGCAGTACCAACTTGCCAACGGAATCCTGCAGGGTTTTCCACTGCAGGCGGTGAGCCGGATCACAAAGATTCAGGTCGAGGATGCTTTGCGAGAACTCAATGAGCCAGTGAAAAAAGCAGCTGACCTGATGCAGAAGTTAAGAGAACAGGTCAGTAAGTTGCCCGCGAATCAGCAGACTAGCTTGACCGCAATTCTCGATGAGATGGACGCAGGTTTATCTTCAGACACGCTCCCCCGATTAAGTGATTACGAGCGGTTAGGTGAAGTCGATAATATCCCCATTGATAATCGCATTGCATTGGCTGTTGCTGGGTGGTTGCTTGGTGCGGGTTCTGGGGAGCAAAACCTTAGCATTGCCATCTCGCTGATCAAGGTGCGGGATCTTGTCGCTGAGTATCTCTCAACTGCTGATGCTGCGAGACGTAAAGCAATCCTTGGCGAACTAAGTAATCTTGAGGGCAGTGAAGCGGAATACGTAGATCGTATTTTACCACTGTTGACCCCTGTATTGCCGTGGCCAGAGGATTCTCGGCACCCGCAAATTGCAGGGATGTTCACCGTGAGTACTGATTCGTTTCAGTACGTTATCCAATTACCGCCTGAGTACAATCCGCTTCGGCAATACCCTTGTGTGGTCGCTTTGCACGAGTCTCAGTCGCCGGTTGAAAATCAACTTGACTGGTGGTCCGGGGGTTACCGCGAGCAACTCGAGGGCCGGATGGGTTATGGATCTCGTAGCGGATTCATCGTCGTTGCTCCTGTCTGGTCGCGTTCTGGCCAGCGTGCGTACGAGTACACACCACAGGAACACCAACGTGTATTAGCAGCAACGCGAGACGCGATGCGTCGAGCTTCAATTGATTCGGATCGTATTTTTATTGCTGGTCATGGTGAGGGAGGCACAGCTGCTTGGGATATGGCTCTGGCACATCCTGATTTATGGGCAGGTATGATCTCCATCAGTGGTACTCCCACCAAGACCGTCCCCCATTACGAACCTAATTCGCGTCATGTCCCACTCTATATGGTGATGGGAGAGTTGGATGGGGCGAAAGCCGGTGGCGCAATCATCAATGACTACATGACGTTCAACCATGATGCCATGGTGGTGATGTATCGCGGGCGTGGCAGAGAATATTTTTATGACGAGTTACCACGCTTGTTTGAGTGGATGACTGTGAACTCACATAAACGCAGAAAGATGCCGCGTGAGATTGAGGTGGCAACGATACGCAAAGGCGACCAGTTCTTCTGGTGGTTGGAGTTGGGAGATCTCAAGCCAGGCGTTCCTGTTGATCCCCTTTTGTGGGATCAAGCTGAACGAATTCGTGCAGGCAAAGTATCTGCAGCCATTGGTGCAGACAATCAGATTAGAGTGCAACGTGGACCTGCTGACAGGTTCCGATTGCTGTTGCGACCGATGCCAGGTGTGCTTGATCTCAATCAGGAAGTTGTGATCCGTGAGGGCACTCGGTCGAAGCGTGTTCAGTTCGATGGGTCGCTTGAGTTCATGTTGGAAGATGTGCGGCAGAGAGCCGACCGAAAGCGGGCCTTCTGGATGACAGAAGTAATTCCCTGATGAGTGTGGGAATGGCAGCGGAAAGCAGGTAGGAAAATGATTGCCGCTTACCCTGCTCTGCATGTCAGATTGCTCTCGAATACAATTCAGCTGTTGCGAACGCCTGCCCTGCACAAAACTTTTTGCTCCGCACTCACGTGCGGGCATGCCGAAAATTGCTGCCCTGCAGTACCCTGACGCCAGTCATCGCAAACGGTCTTGGGTAATGATCGTTCAAAAACCATCTACAATGCATTTTCATTCTTCCCGCTCAATTAATCTCTCGAGGTAATCCCGTGAAACGTCGTGACTTTCTGACTTCGAATGCTGTGCTTGCCGGTGCCACCATCTCCGCTGCCAGTCAACTCACCCAACGCGCAGTTTTTGCTCAGGATAGCGATTCGGAAAATGCCGGCCGCAAGGTGAGGCAATCCGTCATGGGCTGGTGTTTCAAGCCCATGGATGCGATCACAATGGCGAAGCACTGTAAAGAGATCGGACTGGAGGCAATGGAGGGTATCCCAAGTAATCAATATGGCGCGGTGACCGACATGGGGCTGAAAATCTCACTTGTCTCCAGCCATAGCTTTGCCAAGGGGCCGCTTGATCCTGAGAATCATGCCGAAGTGGAGATGAAATTGCGAGCAGGAATCGATCTCGCCGTTCAGTATGGGGCGCCCAACGTTATCACCTTCACGGGCATGCAGAAGGCAGGTATTTCAGATGCGGCAGCTCGCAAAAATTGCCTTGAATGCTGGAAACGCGTCATTCCCTATGCAGAGGAAAAGAATGTCGGGATTGTTTTGGAGCATCTCAACAGTAAAGACGATTCACATCCAATGAAAGGACATCCGGGGTATTGGGGAGATGATTTGCATCAATGTGCCGATTTGGTGTCCGCGGTGGGTTCAGCCCACTTCAAACTGCTATTTGATGTCTATCACGTGCAGATCATGAACGGAGATTTGATCCGGAATATTCGCCGTTACAGTGATATTGTGGGGCATTATCACACTGCGGGGAATCCGGGCCGTGGTGAACTGGACGACTCGCAGGAAATCAATTATCCACCTGTTATTCGTGCAATCATGGAAACAGGTTACGAAGGGTTCATCGCACAGGAATTCATTCCTACGAGCAAGGATCCAGTAGCTTCACTGCAAGAGGCATTTGATGTTTGCGATGTTTGACAGCGTCGAGGGAACCCGGCATGCGGGTGATGTGTCTCAGAAGAGGTAGACCGATTGCTTTTGCAGTCGCTTGCCGACTGAATTCAGCTAATCCAAGGCAAGTTCAGACAGCGTATTGCCAAGTAAATCATCCAACGTGCCCAAAATACCACCCAAATCGCAACCAGCGCTGGACCTTAAGGTCGAAGACTTTGAGCGGCTGGGGGTTCGTCCTGATGAAATGCGACTGACGGTTATCCGACGGGCGGCGACCCAGGCCTCACGGACGCTAGCAGAAAGTCAGCTCTCGAACCCATCGGACACAGCTGCTCTGCAGTTATCAAGAGTGACAATATCCGCTTACCGGTTGCTGGATCCGCGTCAGCGCGGAGATGTTCACCAGCGGATCCACGTTGGCAGGATTCTGCCAACCGTTTTGACGTGGGCAGGTCAGACCAAATTTCAGAATCAGCAAACCGGTGGACGTAAAGCTCAGGTGGCTCGTGTTGGAATGTCGGGAGCCTTGGGCACCGGCGATGCAGAGGCGAGCATGCCCTTTCAGGGTGGAGGCCTGAGTGAGTCAGACTTAATCGAATTGATGGAATTGGACTCTACGCCTTTGTTGGCAGGACAACCCGCATGGGCCCAAAGCTTTAGTGATGTTGATATCCTGGGACGCACGATTTTCTTGAAGCGTTGGAATCGGTGGAGGCGGGTGTTGCTGACTCGTTGGCATGCCATCGGCTTGGCCGTGATTCTCGTTGTCCTGTTTGTTTTTGGGTTTGTCTTTCTAGGTGGTGGAAAGCCAATTCTTAAAGAAGAAGCTGGTCGTGCTGCTTCCGTTGTATCTGGTGACGTTGATTCTGCGAAGGCTCAGGCTGATGCGTACGATCGCGTTGTTGAGCCTAATACCGCCATTGAGCCCGATATCGCCATCGAACAAGGAATAGATTTAGAACGCGGTTTGGGAATGCTGAATGAACCAGGCTTTGACCTCGCGGACTCGCTGGAACCAGATCTCCAAGCTAAGGACCCAATTATCTCACTCGACTCGATTCCCAAGACGATTGTTGAACTTGAAAATCCGGTTGATGACATGTCAGTCAGCAATCGTTCAGTTTCGAAAAGTGATGAGATGACCAAGGCAGGTAGTCCTTTGGTCGAAAAGAGCATGTCTGAGTTTTTGCCTGATCCGTTTGCTTCGCCAAGTGGAACAGCGAAACCGGAACCGGGGAACTCGGGGGTCGATCCTGATGGCAGTTCAAAATCCGCCTCATCTCTTGCAGGTTCGGAGCCACAAGAAATGGTTGTTCAGCCTGAAACGGGGACGAAGTCTGAGGAGGCAACCGAGGCAGTGCCTAGGATGGCAAAGCGAATGGTTCCCGACAGTGAAGCAGTGTTCAATGCAAGAAATGAGATCGTCTCGCTTGATTCGATTTCGATGGCAGTTGGTAATCCTGCTGATCTCATTCAACGGTTGTTGGCTTTGGAAGACCTCAGGGATACGTTTCCGCTTGGAAGTCCTGATTATTGGGCAGTCTCGGTCTTGTTGATTGAGAGTGGTTGGCAGACAAGAGGCGTGTCTGACGTGAACCGAACTCTAGTCGATCTCGCGCAGTTTTATCAGTTGGCACCTGCATCCTTGTTGGTTGACACTTACTTGGCGGCCAACGTTCGGTCGGCGCTGCCTGAGATACAGCGGCACCTGCTCGCAAATGGATTGGTTTTATTGGATCAACTTTTGGTCGCGGATCAGGTTGAACTTGCGATGCGGATTCTTGATTCTGTTGAGTCACTCAGTTTGAAATTGCAGGACACTGAGGCAGCGGAGTACATCACCGCGTATGATCGAGTGATTGTCCAAACAATGCGGCAGCGGGAGCGGTTTAAATTGCTTCTTTCTGAAAATCCTGAGACTTGGTCCCGTGCGAATCGTGGGCTTCTTGGGCGTTATTTTTGTTTCGTACTGCGACGCTGGGAGGTGGGGCTGCCTTGGCTTTCGAGTGCGTCTGATTTGCGCATCGCGTCTGCCGCGAAAACTGAAATTGCTTTGCCAGCGAATCCCGCTTTCGAGGATTTGGTGGTTCTCGCCAAACGTTGGGATCTTAATGCAGGTAGAGCATCGGGGCTCAACCGAGAGGCCATACGACTACACGCAGTGGACCTAGCCAGAAAAGCAATGAAGAAGGCATCGGAAAGTCAGCGATTGGAGTTCGGCATGGAATTGCGTGAGATCAGTGAAAATCTGCCTGAGCATCTCCGCAAGACAGGTTTCCAGTTGCAGGAGACCACGGATTGAACCGTGGAATTAGCTGTGGTGCCACGAGCGTCGCAGGCATCTTGGTAGGGCGGTCAACAGGTTGGCATGTCCGAGCGTTCGAATGTGTCGGATTCTGCTTTGCTTACTCAGTCACGGAATAATCGCAAGTCTTCGATCTGTTCATCTCACTACACTTTAGACAGTCGTTTGAACATTCTTTGAGGATTGAACCCATGAAGGCAATTTTGGCAGCTCCCCAGTCAACCACGTTGCAGGCCCTGTTAGACAGCGGCTGGAAGTCGAAGACCGTGAAACAGGAGGTGCGTGATAACTTCACCCGAATGCTGGCGGCAGGCGAGGAGCTTTTTCCGGGGATTGTGGGTTACGATGACACTGTGATCCCGGAAATCAATTTGGCACTGCTGGCTGGCCATGACATGTTGTTTCTCGGCGAGAAAGGTCAAGCCAAAAGCCGGATCATGCGGATGTTAACACGCTTTCTCGATGAGTGGATTCCTTATCTTGATCATCCCGACCTGCCGGTTCACGAAGATCCGACCAATCCCATCACATCCCTTGGCAAGCGTCTCGTCGCCGAGCATGATCCTGCCGACGTCAAAATTGCGTGGTGGGGCCGCAACGATCGTTATGCGGAACGCCTCAGTCCGGGAACAAAGTTCGCTGACATCATTGGCGAGATCGATCCAGCCAAACTGACCGGAGGGGTCAGCATGAGTGCTGAGGAGGCTTTGTCGTTTGGTTTGATACCCAGACTGCATCGAGGAATTTTTGCGATGAATGAACTGCCTGAACTTGATGATCTGGTTCAGGTCGGATTGTTCAATATCCTTGAGGAAAGAGATGTTCAGATTCGTGGCTATCCGATCCAGTTTGACTTGGATCTCATGATTTTGTTCTCCGCTAATCCATCGACTTATAACCGCAGTGGAAAGGTGATCCCCCAACTGAAAGACCGTATCGGTACGATCATCCAGACGCACTATCCAGAAGAACGTGACCAAGGCATAGAGATTCTGCAGCAGGAACTGGGGGCTGAGTTAGAAGGTGACTATCCCGTGGTTGTTCCCTACTTCATGTATCAGATCATTGAGGAGATCACGAACCAGGCTCGACACAGCAAATACATTGATCAGGACTCTGGTGTTTCTGCCCGATTCTCATTGGCGAATTTTCGCACGTTGATCGCCTCAGCCCGTCATCGTGGAATCATTCATGGTGAGCAACCCGCAGCGCCGCGGATCAGCGACTTCGGGCACCTTCATTCCAGTTCATTGGGCAAACTTGAGTTAGATCTGATGGGCACGCATCAGATGAGTGAGCGACAAGTTTTGGAAGCAGTCACTGCGGAGGCGATCAAAATCATTTTCAATGAATATGTTGAGGAACATGGATTGGGCGCCATTGCCGAGATTTTCCGTGGTGGCGTTCGGGTGGAAGTCGGTGACTTGCTGCCCAGCAAGGAGTATGCGGAGCGTCTGAAGAAAGTACCTCCGGCATGGGACATGGCGTTCGAAGTGAACGCGAGCGAAAGCGAGGCTGTCAGAGCGAGTTGCGTGGAGTTTGTACTCGCAGGTTTGTATAGCATGGAAAAAATCAGTCGCAGTCAGCGCCACGGTAAAATTGAATATGAAATTTGAGGAAAAGCGTCTCGGGAGAGATCGGATCTATCGGCCTGGTGGAGTCATTCATTCCTATCAGAAGTACGACCCGGTACAGTTTCCGCCACCCACACAACCACCGCCCGATCTGGTTTCACCGGCGTTCGAGCAGGCTCTGATGTACGGCAGCTATCAAGATTTGTCTGAGGAAGAGTTAGCGAGGGCGGTGAAGTTGGATCCTAGCCAAATTGCGGGGATGGGACCCAGTCTGGATATGCTCCGTGCGATGCTTGAAGAGCGAAAGCGGAAAATTCTTGCGACGTACGAAAGTCGAAGCGTTCAGAAAAAGGCAAGAAAGGCGTTCCGCGGTGCCGCTCAGAACCTGCGAGTTCCCAAACCCATGGAAAAGGCATTCAAGGAGGCTGTTGTTCACGAACAACCTTACATGCTTGAGAGGCTTTGGTACCGCGTCGATGACGACACTGGTCCTCTTGCCCGTGGTCTGCTGCAGGTGGGGCAGCGGATGGAAGATAAACACAACATCGAAGAACTTGGGAGTAAGTACGATTTTACGGGTAGTGAGTCGATGTCGATCACGACTGCGCTGGAGGTGAAGGAAGAGTTGGAAAAAATCGATGAACTTCTGAAGCAGATCGATCAGGCATCCAAGACCGCCCAAATTGGCGTTATCGATATGGATCTGTTGGGTGAGTTTGCACAGCCTTCAGATATGCAGCAGCTCGAAGAAATGCGGAATCAGGTCGAGAACATGATTCGAGAGCAAGCTGAGAGGCAGGGTCTTGAAAAAGATCCAGAAAAAAACGGGGCGTTCCGTCTCACACCTCAGGCTTATCGCGTTTTTCAGGGAAGGCTACTGGAGAGAATCTTCAGCGAATTGCAGGAGTCCCGAAGCGGCCGTCATGAAGGTGATGTCGTTGGTGAGGGAGCGGTTGAGTTGCAACAGACCAAGCCCTACGAGTTCGGAGACAGTGTCGCCAATATTGACTTGCCGCAGACCGTGATCAACGCTTTGTTAAGACAGGGAGACTCCCGCCCCATTCGTTTGCGTCCAGATGATATTGAGGTTCACAAGACACGAAATCATCCAAAGTGCGCCACCTGTGTCATTATGGATATGAGTGGTTCCATGCGCTACGATGGACAGTACATCAATGTGAAGAGGATGGCACTGGCGTTGCAAGGACTCATCCAGACGGAGTATCCAGGTGACTTTCTACGGTTCATTGAAATGTTCACCTTCGCCAAACTCAGGGCGCCCGGAGAGATCATCAACATGATGCCGAAACCCGTGACAATCCATGATCCATGGGTCCAGCTATGGGCAGATATGAGCGATCCAAACATCAGCGAGCAGGAAGTTCATCCACACTTCACGAATATCCAGCATTCTCTACAACTCGCTCGTAAGAACCTTGCCAATTGTGATACTCCAAACCGGCAAATTGTCTTGATCACAGACGGATTGCCAACAGCTCATTTCGAAGATGAAAAGCTCTACATGCTGTATCCACCTGATCCCCGCACCGAGCAGGCAACGATGCGAGAGGCGATGCTTTGCAGTAAGAACGACATCACGATCAATATCTTCCTGATTCCGAGTTGGTCACAGAGCCAAGAAGATATTCGCTTCGCACAACGATTGGCACAGACGACGAAGGGCCGCGTATTTTTCACTAGCGGTCGCGATCTGGACCGTTTCGTTCTTTGGGACTATGTCCAAAATCGCCGCGATATCATCGCCTAGACGCAAATGACCATGTGACTAGTTGGGCTTGGTCGTTTGGTGGAAACCAAGCCAAAAGATGACCGTGCCAATACCGAATCCGATGAATGAGACGATCACTTCACCGCGGTTCGTATTCCATGAATCACTACCTGATCCCCAACCCTGGTCCCGGAGATTCAGACCGAGTGCGTGACAAAACAGAACCAGTGAAACGATTCCAATCACGACACCAATCCCGCTGACAGCGGCACCTCGCAGCCATGGGTGTGAATTGTTTTCGGATGGATTTTCTGGGGTACTCATCGGATCTCTCTGCACTGTTATTTGGCTTCACTCATCAAGTCATCTTCGAGCAAATGGCAATATGCGTCATAGCGACGTGCATCGATACGACCATCTGCAACAGCATCTTTGACAGCACATTCATCTTCGCTGAGGTGAAGACAGTCTGGGTATCGGCATGCGCTCACGTAGGGACGTAGATCTGGCATCAGTCCAGCGACCTCGCTCGCGGAAATGTCCCAGAGTTGGAATTGCCGAATACCGGGCGTGTCAAAAACTGCTCCTCCACCTTCCAGCGGAATCAGTCGGGCCGCCGTCGTTGTGTGTCGACCTTTGTCGTTATCCTGACTGACGGTCGCAACTGCAAGACCGAGACCGGGTTGGATTGCATTCAGTAGGCTGCTTTTGCCCACACCACTTTGCCCGGTCACGGCAGTTTGTTTTCCCTGCAGCAGGCAGCGCAGATAGGAGATGTTGATGCCTGTTTCCGCTGAAGTCATCAAAACCCGAAAGCCCATTGCCGCATAAACACCAAGCATTGGCTGCAGTTCGACACTATCAACAAGATCGACCTTATTGACTACCACTACTGGTTCCAGATCGCATTGTTGCGCTGTCAACAGGAAGCGATCAATCAACGCTGGTTTCAGGCCGGGTTCAGCGGCGCTTGTAATGATCAGCAAATAGTCAACATTGGCGACCAGAACATGTTGTTGCCCGCGACTGGTTCGGCTAATGACACCACGTCTGGGTTTGACTTCTTCGATCACTCCATCCAAAGGCGAGTCAGCTCGTATCAGTACATCGTCTCCGGCAACCACAATACTGCGTTGCTCGATGCTGAGCGATTTCAGTACCTGCCGTACAGCGCAATCATAGACTTCTCCATCATCCGCCAAGACGCGACTTTTCAAGCCGTGGACACTGACGACGCGACCTTTTTTTAATTCACCACTGCTGACCTGTTGGTCATTTTTATTCGTGGATTGAACGGTGCGTTTTCGCGTCAACTCGCCTTTACCACTGACGCGTTCACTCTGCGAAACATCTGCCAAGCTGTCCGCGCCACCTGTTCGGAACTCGCGAGTCAGGTCTCCCTTTCGCACACGGCCCTGATATTTCTTTCGAAAATCAGTTCTCTGCTTTTGACGCTTTTTGCCCATGGAATATCAGTGACGACAGCGTCTTCGAGTTAGTTGCGTCAATCTCCTTCTCACGACTGCTGATCCGTCTTAGTGACTACATCAGGCTTGGGTGCATCGGAGCCATCGGGAGCCAATGTCTCCGCCGTTTCTGAGTCTTCACTCTTCGATTGAGTGCGTGATTGGATCGATGGTCCAATCAATTCTGTCAGGTCAGCTTCACCAAGTTCCTCGTGTTCCAGCAGCGATCGCGTGATGCTTTCCAGGTCATCGCGGTGTTCTCGGAGTAATTGCTCGGCTTTCTGATCAGCTTCCAGAAGAATTCGTCCGACCTCTTCGTCGATCAATTCCTGCGTGTGTTCACTGAACTGGCGTGATTGGTGGATCTCGCGGCCAAGAAAAGGATCTTCATCGCTCGTTTTGTAACTGACAGGGCCAATTTTCGGACTCATCCCCCAGTGGGTCACCATCCTACGGGCGATGCTGGTAGCTCGCTCAAGATCATTTTCTGCACCCACGCAGGTTTCGTTGTAAATGATTTTTTCCGCGGCACGCCCACCGAGTAACACGATCAATTGGTGATCTAGCTCCCGTTTGCTAATACTCAGACGATCTTCATTGGGAACATACTGAGTGACGCCAAGAGCTCGACCACGTGGAATGATCGTGACCTTGTGAACGATGTGTGCACCGTCCAAGTGCCAAGCGGTGAGTGTATGACCAGCCTCGTGATAGGCTGTCTTCTCCTTTTCACTGTCTTGTAGTACTTCTTCGCGTTTGGCGCCCATCAGAATCTTATCTCGGGCATTGTCAAAATCGCTCATGTCCACAATTTTCTTATCGTGCCGAGCCGCCCACAACGCAGCTTCGTTCACCATGTTGCGAATGTCAGCACCAGTCAGGCCGACAGTGCCCGCGGCAAGACGTCTCAAGTCAACATCGTCTGCCAAGGGTACGTCACGAACGTGCACTTTGAAAATCGCTTCCCGCCCCTTCATCGTGGGGCGACCCACAGTAATGTGGCGGTCAAATCTTCCGGGACGCAAGAGAGCTGGATCAAGCACGTCAGGGCGATTCGTTGCTGCAACCACGATGACTGCCTGGCTTCCTGAAAAGCCATCCATCTCGCCAAGGATCTGATTCAATGTTTGCTCACGCTCGTCATGTCCGCCACCGAGGCCGGCACCCCGCTGACGACCGACGGCATCAATCTCGTCGATGAAAATGATCGCCGGGCTTTGCTCTTTCGCTGTCTTAAACAGGTCGCGGACTCGACTTGCACCAACTCCCACAAACATCTGAATGAATTCGCTGCCGTTCACCGAAAAGAATGGCACATCCGCCTCTCCAGCCACTGCTCTTGCCAACAGCGTCTTTCCAGTACCGGGAGGTCCATTCAGCAGTACGCCCTTGGGAACCCGGCCGCCGAGCTTTTGGAATTTTCCGGGAGTCTTGAGAAAGTCTACGATCTCTTGCAAGTCTGCTTTGACACCTTCAAGCCCAGCAACATCATCAAATGTCACCATCTTCTCGTTGGCTTCGAACTTCTTAGCAGGACTCTTGCTGAATCCTGATAAAAAGCCGCCTCCCATGATGTCGCTCTTGGTTCGTCGCAACATCATGAACAGGAAGAACAGGATCGCCAGCGGCAGACCAATCAAGGCAATGAAGTAAATGATTTGTTGGGTGTTGTCGGGTTCAAGGTACGCGTACTCGACTTTCCCAGCTTTCAGCTGATTCTCAAGTTCAACGGCAGCCCCTGCATCCGTTGAACGATTGAAGTAGAACGTCTTCAAGTATTTCTTTTCTTCGGCAACCGCAGAAGGCTTATCTTCCTCATCTTTCTTTGGATCATCGGCATTGGGTGCCGCTTCTTCGGCAGCGACCACGGGTGCGTCTGGAGCCGTCTTGAATGTTCCATACACTCTTCGCTCGCCGATGCTGACTTCCTCGACGTTTCCACGGGCCAGCTCAGTTTGAAAGAAGCTAGCAGAGACGGCGGAACGCTCTTCACCCCGGTTGTAGAACAACAACACGAGTGAACCGGCCAAAAGTAGAGCGATGATGAGTGAGTTGTTCCCGCGCTTGCCCTCTTGAGGCTCGGGCGTCGGTTTATCGTTTTTCTCAGACTTCTTATCCATTTCCTGCCTTTTTGGCCGTTGCTGTTCGTGTGAAACACCCTTCATTGGAGGGGTACGTCACGGACCCCGTTCGCTGCTTGCGACGAATTCCTGCCTAGATTGTAGTGAGTCGTGGCTTGAGTGACTAACCGCCAGTGACTAACGGCGCCCCGCAGGCCCATTCCTGAGCTTACGAAGCCGTTCAGTGCCGTGTTCGTTCGTGATCCACTCCGGATCAACGACCAAACCGCTCTCAATTGCCAGCACTAGTTGAGAAACAAGTTCGGCGGAGTCGCAGTGCCTGATCGCCATCACTTCAGACTCCGAGTAACCGTCGCTAAATAGCCGCCATGTCCAATAGCCGGCAGCCTCTCCACCTTTTACATTGTTCCGTGTTGGCAACTCAGGAGGCGTCTCAGAGTCCGGTTTGGACCGGAACATGCTGGTTTCGGGTTCAGAATTATTGATTGCAATGGTTGGCGAGGCCGAAATCGCTCCCGAGTCCGCATGATTGGTCGTTTCTTCACCGATTTCGGGAATTTCCGATTCCGCCGCGACCGCGTCGATTTCCTGAACCGCTTGGTCTAAATCTGCTAGGATCGACCCAACAAAGGTAATAATGTCATCACCAAACTGTTCCATTGTCGCCGGCCCTACACCCGAAATCGATTCCAAATCTTCCCGCGATGTGGGGCATGATTCAACAATGCGGTCGATCGTCGCATTTGTGAGGACACGGTAGGCAGGAATTCCCAATGCAGCAGAAATTTTGCGGCGCCAACGCTTCAGCTTTTCCGCCATCTCCAGAGTCTGCCGGTTTTCTGTACCACCGGCGTTGCCTTCGGGATCTCCGGAGTCAGATTGTCTCGAGTCCGTCTGCACGTCGGCCGCTTCAATTTTTCCAGTGGCCTTTGCCAGTCGCTTGGCAAGCGGCAGAGGTAACTGAATACCTGCTGGCAGAGGTGTCTCAGAACGCATCACGCGGCGACCATCTTCGGTCATGTGGAGGGTGGGCCGCCGTTCGTCAACTTCTTTCTGTTGCAACAGGCCGGTTTCAATCAACGCGTCCATTATGTTGACCACTTCCGTTTGACGTAGGCCTGATAAAAGTCCATACGTACTCAGTTGGTGGAGTTTCCACTGCTGCAGTTTCTTATTTCGAGAGCCACAGAGCATCTGGGCCACCATGTTTTTTCCGAAGCGACCATGCATGCGGGTGACGCCACTCAAAACGACCTGAATACCCCTCAGAAGTGAGCTGGAATCAATGCCTTCGATATTACTAGCGAGGCATATGTCCGAGGATCTTCCCGGCGATCCATCATTGGGATGACAACGATCACAAAGTCCACAGTTCGCTGCCCCTGCTTCTCCGAAATACTGCAGGATTACACGCTGCCGACATCCTGCGGTCCGCGCGAACTTAATGACGGCTTCCAGTTTTTCGAATTCAGCACGCTTGCGTGTATTGAGATCCTCAAAATCAATCTCAAGCTGTTCAAACGTCAGGTCCCGCTGCACCAAGTGGACTGCGCGTCCTCGAAATGGCGGTATGTAGTCGAAAGATCGAAGACGGTTCAGTTCGCGGAGGGTTCGTTTCAGTTGGTCGCTGTCGACGCCTGCCATGTCAGCTAAACGTGGCAGCCTTACATAGACGTCTTCACGCCGCTGTCGTCCTACCATCCGCTCGATTGCAACCATTACCTTGCGACGTAGCTTGGCTTCTTTTGGCAGAAAATCCAGCAGCGTTGCCTCATCGCTTTCGATGCGGACAATCGCGTGGTTTGAAGCACTATCAAGTCGTCGCAGAACGCCGGATTTCGCCAGCAAGGTTTGAGCGGTCCCAATGGCTTCGGTACCTTCTTTGACGCCGATTTCTTCGCGGATTTGCTCCTGCGTCAGTTCGATCGGATCTTCTTCTCGAGTCAACAGGAAATCGTAGACACTCTTGACCGTTTCGCGTTGTGGATACCGGTTCTCAATGAAGAATTCCTGAATGTAGCGATCACTGTACGAGAACATCAATCTGCATTCACTGTTCTCCCCATCACGACCGGCACGTCCTGCTTCCTGGTAGTAAGCCTCCAGACTGCCTGGAATGTTGTAGTGCACGACAAAACGGATGTCGGATTTATCAATCCCCATACCAAAGGCATTGGTCGCCACGATTGCTGACAGTTTGCCAGACATGAAGTCGTCCTGCACTCGCTGCCTCTGGGCTGGTTCGAGGCCTGCGTGGTAAGCACCAATGGGACGTCGCGTTTTTTCAGGTAGCCACTGAGCCAACTCTTCGCATCGTTTGCGGGTTGCGGCATAAATGATGCCCGTTCCCGTTTGAGAGCTGATGTAGCGAGTGAGTTCCTCGTCTTTTTCACGATCTGACTTAGCGTGCGTCACACTGAAACGGAGATTGGTTCTCGCAAATCCAGTTACAAAAATCTGAGGCGTTTTGAGTCGGAGGATAGCTGAAATGTCATCTCGGACCATCGGCGTCGCCGTGGCCGTCAAAGCGATCGTTTGCACATCCTTCAGGTAGCGTTCACGGAATCTTCCCAGCCGAGAGTAATCGGGGCGAAAGTCGTGACCCCATTCACTGACACAGTGGGCTTCGTCAATCGCCAGAAGATTGATGTTGACGTTGGAAATAGCATCGAGAAAGCGACTGTTGCGAAGTCTTTCCGGTGCGACATAGACCAGATTTAGATTGCCGCTTGCCATCTCATTGAGGACCTCTGTCTGCTCAGAACCAGACAGACTGCTATTGATCAAGCTCGCCCGGATTCCGAGTTTTTTGAGGCCGTCCACCTGATCCTTCATCAAGGCGATCAGAGGCGAAACGACAATCGTGGTGCCTTGTTTCGACAAACTTGGCAACTGGTAGCAGAGGCTCTTTCCGCCGCCAGTGGGCATGACGCACATCACGTCCTCGCCAGCCGCAACCGCATCGACTACCTCACGCTGACCAGGGCGAAATTCGCTCAAGCCAAAGGTCGCTAGTAGATTTGTGGGGTCCGTCTTGTCCACCATGACGCTAAAATCCAGCCAAAAGTCAATCGAAGGCGTTTGCAGTACGGCGGATTATACGACTGTGGGCTCCTGTCCTACACCTCATTCACTCCTTGAGGAACCAAAATTGAGAGCAATCTGTCTTGACCAGAATGGAGTTCGATTTCAGTCCGAGCATCCATCCCCCGTTCCTCTCGCAGGAGAGGTCCTTGTCGATGTGATCGCCGCCGGTATTTGCGAAACTGACTTGCAACTTGCCCAAGGTTACATGGGGTTTGCTGGTGTCCTTGGCCATGAATTCGTCGGAATGGCTACATCCGGACGTTTTGCCGGGGCTCGCGTCGTCGGGGAAATCAACTGCAATTGTCATCACTGTTCACGTTGCCAGTCCGGACTTGGTAACCACTGTGCCCAGCGAACCGTCGTAGGTATCCATGAACATGACGGTGCTTTTGCTGACCACGTCGCTATCCCACAGGCAAGTTTGCATCCGGTACCGGATTCTGTCAGTGATGACCAAGCTGTTCTTATCGAGCCCTTGGCAGCAGCTTTGCAGATTCAACAGCAAGTCGAACTCTCCAAAATTCAAAATGCGATCGTGTTAGGAGATGGGCGTTTGGCAAATTTATGTGCCCAGGCAATCTCACAGAAAGCAAAAAATATTCAGGTGGTTGGAAAATACGAGCTGAAACTAGCAAGGTTTCGTGGATTGGGAATCAAGACAACTCTGTTAAAAGACCTCGTTTGTGAGAAGGAGTTCGATTTAGTGGTGGACTGCACAGGATCCGTGACGGGGTTACCCTTAGCATTACAATTGGCTAGGCCGCGAGGAACAGTCGTGATGAAAACCACGGTTGCAGCAGTCCATGAAGTTTCGTTAGCGCCGATTGTGATCGATGAAATCAGCGTTGTCGGCTCGAGGTGTGGTCCCTTTGATTTGGCCATCGAATCACTGCAGGCTGGTCGATTCGATTTGTCAAACTTGGTCACGCACCGATTTTCATTAGAAGAGGCGACGCAGGCCTTTCGAACCGCAACCGACCCTTCTGCATTTAAAGTCGTGTTCGACGTGGCCAGGTCCCAGCGATAATTAATTGAACTCAAGCATCGGAAACGTAATGAACCAAGATGGCGAATACATCTGCGACAGTTGTGGCGAGGAAATCATCATTCCACTCGACCCCGCTGCCGGTAGGTCACAAAGCTACGTTGAAGATTGCCCTGTCTGCTGTAATCCCAGCGTGATTCATGTTGATTGGGATGAAGATGGGCCACGTGTTTGGGCTGAACCCGAGCAAGATCGATACTAAGATTCCTGTGGGCTTGAGGCTTGCAAAGCTTACTCCGTGTAACACGGATTTCTTCTTTCGCTGACCAGATTTTTCCAATCCCCGAGACTGCGTAGGTGCTTGCTTCTCGCTTCATATCTCGATGCTCAGATTTTCGATGCTCGGATTTTCGATGCTCGGATTTTCGATGCTCGGATTTTCGATGCTCGGATTTGTTCTTTTGCACGTGTTGACCGCGAGACCATCGCGAACATCGACGCACCTTTTGCTTTCATAAGGCGAAGGGTTTTTTTA
>CAXGRW010000009.1:0-24241 GCA_964012125.1 uncultured Rhodopirellula sp. | reverse complement strand
TTTTCTCATCCGGCATCGCCAGACCCGCCGCGGCTACCACGGTCGGGTAAACGACTGTGCTGGATACCATTTTTTCAAACACGCGAGACTTTTCCAGTTGGCGTGGCCATCGCATTAGCAGCGGCACGCGTACACCACCCTCATAAATATCAAATTTGTGCCCGCGTAGCGGCATGTTGTTCGCATAGTTACGCGAGTGTGCGGCGTAATTAGGTGTACTGCCACCTCCGCCATTATCATTAAGAAAAATAACGATGGTGTTGTCAGTCAGTTTATATTTGTCCAACTGATGGAGAACACGCGCGATGTTGCGGTCCATCGCCTTCAGCATCCCACAATAGATACGCCGATTGCGATCATTGACGCCGGGGAATGCGGCGATGTCGTCCTTCGTTGCGTGCATCGGCGAGTGCACGGCGTTGAAAGCGAGGTAAAGAAAGAACGGGTGTTCGTGGTTTCGTTCAATAAACGCAGCGGCTTCGTTTCCAAAAAAATCAGTCATGTATTCCGGTGATCGTTCCACTGCTTCCTGTCGAAGGATCAATGCCCCTTCGAAAAAACCCAAATCGCCTCCGGGAATCCCAACGAATTCATCAAACCCGCGCGTTAATGGTCCGGGCAAACTAAATTGTTTTGCGCTGTTGCCGGAAAGGTGCCACTTACCGACCAACGCTGTGCGGTATCCTGCTTTTTTTGAAAATAGCCGGAAGCAGTGTGGCCTTCATTGCAAAACGATTCTGATTCGCCGCATGAAAATTACAGTACACACCAAAGCGTTGTTGATACCGCCCACTCAATAGTCCCATTCGAGATGCAGTGCAGATTGGTGCCGTCACGTAGGCATTGGTAAAACGAAATCCCTCATCGGCCAGCCGATTCAGAGCAGGCGTTGGGATCTCGCTCTTGCCGAAGCTCTCGATGTCGGAATAGCCCATGTCAGCCGAGAGAATTAATATCACATTTGGCGACTCAGCCAAACAGTTCGTGGCCAGAATGCAGGCAACGAAGGCCGCTTTAAGATACGACATCGGCACGAAACTGGGAAATGAGTTGAGGCTAAGAGCGAGTAACTTCGTAACAGGCACCTTTTATGCGGATTGCGTTTTGGCGTTCGCCCAGAAAAAGTTGCCTGTTACCTTTGATTTATTAAGTGGCATTCGGATGATACCACCGCCTGTTGAGGCTTGCGGTGACAACTGGGGTAAAGTGAGATTCACCATGTGAAAAAATACTCGATGACACTGATCGCGGTGAACGCATTGAATAACATGCCTGACAGAATGCCAAAAACTAACGCCGGCCAGATGCTCGGTCTTGGTCTCTTCGAGCAGACGCTGCAGTAGCACCAGCTAAATATGAAACAGGTCAGAACGCTGGGTAGAGTTGTGATAAAGATGAAAATCAATTGCAGGATGTCAGGACTGCTGGGTCTTTGTGCCTGAGGCATGGCCACAACAATGAGGTACAACCAGACAACCACCAATGAGACGCCCACGACGAGACTGGTGATGTAAGAATAGGCAAAGACTCTCATGATCCGCATGCCGATGGGATCCCAAGACGCGTTTGCCGAGTCTGTCACTTCGCCGCTATTCGCCTGTCCGTCAAATCTGCTGGCTGACGGCTCACGGTTGGGTGTCAAGTAAGGATTGTTTTCGTTGTCCATGGCGCTAAGTGTTGAAGTTTCTTGTGGTTGCTTCGTGATTAAGTGCAACGCGAGAAAACACCGCAGCAGGTTAGTGATGATTTGTTAAATTTGGGAGTTTCCAGCCGCTCGCTGTAATGCAGTGGAAAGAGAAGAATTGTGAATCTTAGTGCAGGAGTAGTATTGATTTAGTTCACGGCAGCTAAAGCCACCAGTGCTTTCAAGCGTACCGGTTCGGTAGCCTCAACTTTGGCTACAAAGCCGCGTTTGTGGGCAAAGCGTACATCATTCTCGGATTCGAGCAGCGAAAAATTCAATCGAGGACAATCTTCGTAAGTGGTTAGGCCATAACCGTCGCCCCGTCGATCAGGATAGATCAACGCGTGAACATTTTCCTGTTGTTCTTGTTCCGTAATGAATGCATGGAGTCCAAACGACGGATCGGTTGCGATCTCTTCACTTTGCTCGAGAAACAGAGCGCAAATGGGCGTGGCCTTGGGGTCCTGGGTCTCAATGCTCCACCACTGACAGTGCTGTTTGAGAAAATCGAGACGCGTTCGGAGTGAGTGTAGGTAATTGAGAATGTCTTCCCCAACCATAGACATGACCTGGTAGAGCACATTGTCGGGGGTAAGATCCGTGTTGTTTGCGAATCGATTCAGCAGCGTGACATCGATGGGCGAATTCAATTCGCTTAATGCGGTGCGTGGAATCCCCATCAACTTTGATGCTTCGTTTGGACCCAGTGTGTCCAGCCATTCAGCAGGTCGAAGCCATGCACAAAAAGACAACGCATCCTCGTACACGCCCAAGCTGAGAAGAACGAGTGATAACGCACACTGGGGGGGAGCGTCGCGGGGAAACTGATGATGATCAAAATTGTTAAGCTGGGGGTCATGCGATCCTCCAACGTCAACCACGCAGATCGTCGGGTCAATCAAATCGGCGTCTGTGGGTTCACGTCGTTGGATAGATACACCGTGCAGGTGAGCAAGCAGGCAGCAAGCAAGAAAGTCGTCTTTGTGGGCACCGCCAGGGTGAGTGACAATGAGTTGGATAGCCATGATTTCGAGCCGGAACGAGTGAATGGAATGACGAGTAATCAAGATGGGGCAGCAACCGTTTCAAAGTCCGCGGTGCCTGCCAAAACATCAAGCACATGAACGTACTGGAATCTTCGTTAATGAGGGGACTGCAGAGAACCTGAAGGTGTTAGCATACTGCAGTGTTAGCAATCCGCGGTGCTAGGGTATTGAGCGGCCAGAATATTGAGAAGTGGTAAAGCAGAGTTTTGGATCGTCAATCTTGCTGGTTTCGACTGAGGTGTCTCGCTTGGATGGTGCCGCCTATCATCCGTTCACTGCGATGTTTTAGGTGCTAACTGTGTTTACGGGGTTGATGACGTTGCTGAATCGCGTCAATTGTTATTCGGCGTCAGCGGATAACTGATGTTGGATCGATCTCGTCAATTCCATCCACTGTTGGCACGGACTGGGGCAGAGCTACCTTTTCACTTGAACGCGACGGATCTGCCCGTTGCTTCCCGTGATGGCAATGGTTTCATCTTTTGGATGGGCGGCGACCGCGTACGCCCATCCTTTTAGCACTGGTATTGTTTGGCGTACCTTGACGTTCTCTGAATCAATCACACGAAGTTGACCATCTGCACAGCTTGCCACTAGTCGGGTGTCGTTGATCCAGCACAGATCGAGTGGCTCGGATTCACAACGAACGTAACGCATCATGCGACCAATGGTGGAATACCGAAATCGGAGGGTCCGATCTCTGGCAGACGTGGTGTTTTTACTAGCCCAACACTCTGCTTCTGTTGGGAGCGGAGGGAAATTGTGTTGATCGATTTGTTTGAAAAGAAGACGCAAAGCTTGAGATTCGATTCAGACAAGCAAAATCAGTGTTGAAGTACCAAAGCAAATGTGGGGCTAGGGGCGGGGTTTGGAGGGCATAACGCACTCACGAGTTTGCATGCTGAGTGCGTATTCTTCTTCTTCGCACGGTTGGGCGGCTAGAGTAGCCGCTTTCGTTGGCTAGGATCCCTCGGTGGAGGGGGGGCGAGGGTTGCTCGTTGGTATTCCCTAGCTTGGATGACTTTTTCGCTCGCATCGCGGGCTGACTCATGAATAGAGGTGCAAGCTGCCACGTTCGCTAGCTAAAATACCCAGAGGAGAATACGTGATCTGCCGAATTCTTGCACACCTAACGTTCCTACCTGCTTGTCAAAACTGAACCATGCGCAATCAAGCTTCTCAAACCCTTTTTACTCGTCTGTCCAAGCAGAGAGCTCGCAAGCGAGGACGTATTTCAAGAGCAATCAACAAAAGCCAGAGTCGGCTCAGAATTGAGCAGCTTGAACAGCGATTGCTACTTGCAGCACACTTTGAAATTACCGACAACGCCAGCAAGCTGAAGATCGATGTCCTTCATGATGATACAAAAGTTTATCTTCGAACTGCTCCCGGTACCCATTTGCTGCAATACAGGTACGAATCCACTGGTGAGTGGATGGCGGATTTTGGAGAAAGTAACGCAACTCTCGATAAGGATTTCACCATTCAAGTCGGCACGCGTAAAGGCGACTCAGTGGTGTACCTGGCAGGAATCGAAACGGACGGAACCGGTTTGAAGGTCGAGTCAGCCATTGACCTGAGCGTGGTCGGTGATATCTCCACAGAAGAGGGAGAGCTTGTATTAGAGATTGCCGACACGACCAACATTTTCGGCAACTCCTTCCGCCACACCTCATCGACGCTAAAGATTGGGCCGCTTAACAAGGGCGCGAACTTGGACGCGGATTTGAACGATGATGATTTACTCACCATTCAAGCCGGTAAAATCGAGCTGAAATCGACACAGACGTCCAAGAAGTCGGTCAAGCAAGTTTTTGCTAAGGACGACATCTCAGCGAAAATCGAGATTAATGCCGCGACAATTGTTGGCGAGTCGGTCACCATCGAAGCGATCAGTAAGGATTTATCGATCGGCACTTATCTTGCAGAGGCTTTTGAGTCCGATTGGTTTGGTCAGAAGTTGGTAGCAGCCCTGCCTGGATTGCTTTTTGGCATTGCTACTGGTGGCGGGTTGCCGGGTGGAGTGGCACTTCGCGAGGCATCGTCGGTTTTGACGATCGATGGAAGCAAAATTTTGGCCACGACAGGGGATGTCTCCATTGAGAGTAACAATAAAACGGTGGCGAAAACAAAAGCGATAGCCGCAAAACCCGGCTATGCTGACAAGGTCGGCAGCAGTGCGCGCTGGAATGTGCTCAACACCCTCAGTGTGGGCGTCTCTGTTGCAACGGGGAAATCTGATTTGAGAATTACCAATGGTAGTGAAATTAGGTCGGATCTTGGAAACGTTAGCGTGATCTCCGAGGGTAAGGTTGTTGCGCAGGTGGCTGCAAGAACGACAGCGAACATTAGCAAAGTCGGTCCAGCACACTCGGTCGGAGCGGGGATATCGGTTGCGTTAACTCTCTCGGAGGCTGAGGTTAACGCGAAGCTTGATTCAACTTCGAAAATTGTCTCGTTTGGCAACGTCAATTTCGAGGCGATTGCTGAGGTGATCAACGAAGGCGATGCCTCATCGGTTATCTACTACGACGGATTGGGTGCGGCTGCCGTCGCCTATGGATCGGACAAAACCGACGTTCATGCAACCGTGGACGGGACGATCTTCGCCGGAGGTGCTGCGATCACGAAGCAAGAATTCAATCAAGATGCGATTAGCACCACCGAAAACACAATTACGATTGAGGATCATGGGTTTACGGAGGGGCAACTCGTTGCCTTGCAGTCCGCACTTGATCCAGCGCCGACGATTTCAGGGGACGTTCGGGGAATTGTTCCCGGCGACAATGTCTTTATTCACGTTGTGGACGCGAATACCATTCAGCTTTCTCTGGTAGAACCGCTCGACTTGGCGATGTTTGACGGTGACCCTAACGCGATACAAACGCTCTCGAGTTATCAAACTTTAGCATTCAATCCGGAGTTGCAAAATTTCGAAACTGGCAACAACGCCTTATTAGTGACATCGGACGATGGTTTTCTCACGGTCGGCGAGACGCCCGCGGATGATGAACAACTCAACGCAAATCCGTTCTACACCGGCCAAGCGATTCGCTACAACATGCAGGCTTCGGTAATCGATGATTCAGGCGAGAGGTCCAACGGTGAGCCGATTGATGACCTGTTTGACGGCGTCACGTACTATGCGGTGGTCGATGCTCTCAACCCCGACCAGATCAAGCTGGCGACTACTGAGTCAAATGCTTTTGAGGGTATCGTCGTCCCATTGACTGGCCCCGGGACTGGGACCAGACATTTTTTGACATACGTCGCCGAGTCTCACGAATTCTCTCCGTCGCTCGATCTCAATGCTGAGACGGGTGTCATTCAAATGGACACCAGCAGCATTAGTACCGGTGATCCTTTGCTGTACGGCCTCGATCCCACGATCGAGAGCACGAAGTTGATTGACCGATCAGCTGTGTTCAATGCGAACGATGGATCCATTGCTTTTGATGCAACGGGCTCGTTGGATAACGGGCAGGCGGTACTGGATCCAACTGTCTTTGTCTTGATGATTCCAAACCACGGCTTCGTGCACGGCGAGACAGTTCGCTACTCTACCCAAAATCAACTCGGAGAATCGTCTTCGCCCATCTTGGTTGGTGAGAGCAGCGAACTGGTCGATGGAGACGAATATGTTGTTATCCGAGTGGATAATAATTCTTTGCAGCTCGCGCTACCTGAAACGCCCGATGTCGCCGTGGAATTGGTGGATGGCAGTGAATCCGGAGAGCAGCAACTAATTGGAAGCCAAAGCGAAAATTCCGTTTTGTTTGAGCCTGGTGGGACAGTGCGTTGGCAGGCCGTGGACACCATCAGTAATAGCATTCTTTTTGCGGATCCTCATCGCTTCGTTGATGGACAACGAGTCGTCTATCAAGTCAACGCCTCTGACGCCCCAGGGATAGTTCAGCCCATTGGTGGATTAGCATTTGGTGAGAGTTATTACGTGATTGTGATCAGCGAATTTGAAATTCAGCTGTCACTTTCTGGGGAGAGCGAGTGGACACGCGGCCTTTTCACTAGTTATGTCGACGTGCAGGATGGCGCGGTCGACCTACATGACGGCGCAACAGGTTCAGCGGATTCACTCCATGCTTTCAACGCAAAATATGTGGACATTGAGCGGGATTGGGTGATTTCCCCAAATCACGAACTGTGGACAGGTCAGGCATTCACCTATCAACTTAAAATCGGATCAGCGATCGGTGGATTGGTTGACGGGCAACGCTATTACGCCGTGCGACTCGATGCCAATCGTTTCAGAATTGCGGATAGCGTGGAAAATGCTTCAATGGCGGCAAATAGATCTGAGAGTTGGATCGATCTTGTCTCTGCTGGTGAAAAAGACACCTTTCAGAGAGGAAAATACGAGACTTTTGTCTATCAACTTGAGGCAGGTCGTCAGAGCCCCGTAGTCAACTTGGATGATAATCAGGTTGAATTGATCGATCACGGCCTAAGTAATGGGCGAAAAATTAACTACAGGACAAGCGGTGGTGATCCGATAGGTGGACTGGAGAATGCCCAGACTTACCAAGTGATCGTCGTTGATCAAGACCATATTCAGTTGAGTCCTGTCGAGGGTCTGATTTACTCGGAAACAACCGCCTTGTCGGGTGATCCGATAGATCTTACTGCGGGTGCCACGCTTGGCACTGGCATGCACGTGTTCCGTGTGATTCCGGACGTCGAGATCGCCAATCGAAGCGATCCAATCTTTGCATTCAATCCAACCGAAATCCGTCCGTTGGATGTCGACGAAGATCGTATTCGCGTGCAAGGGCTCGGCGTGTCAACGGGTGACCCCATCCGCTATTTCAACGGCGGTGGCGTCTCGGTTGGCGGCCTGACGAATGGCCAGCAGTATTATGCCATTCGCATCGACAATAGCTTGGGCGAGCCCTCGCAATGGATCCGTGTTGCCGCGACCAAAGAAGAAGCACTGAGTGACGACTACATTGATCTCACGCCTGGTGCAACCGGGATGGAACATGGAATCGAGGTAGATTCAACCGTGACTGTCTATGATCACGAGGTTGACGGATTGGATTTCGGGATCACCTATTATGCCGTGGTAGAAGGACCCAATTCACTTCGGCTCACCGAGTCACCGCCTGCCGCATTTCAAGCCGAGCCGCAGGAACTGAACTCCTTGGTTGAGGCTAACGCGGCTCCTTATATGCTCATTCCTACAACGGGTTACACTGTTGAAGGAATAAAAATCGCGGCGGAATTGGAAGCGGAAACTGCAAAAACAGCGGGAACTTTAGTCGGTCATCACCCAACCCTGGCGGATTACGTCACAAGGCCGGAGATCATTGGGCGCCACTTCAAAAACAATCGGAAAACGGCTGAGAATGGGGGTAGTGCTACCGGGAAAGGCCACGCGGGAGGTTACGATTGGAATCTTTTGGCGGGCGTCGCTTGGAATGAGATTGAGAGACACGATGTGACCGCAATCGTTGGCGGTGCAACGGATGCTCAGGGAATCTTGATTTCGCATCGTGACGTTGTTATTGAGTCCAAAATCGATCAGAAGATCGAAACGCATGCTTCTGGTAACGCGATGCCGCATAGCGGCAAAAAATTTATCCTCGCAACCGCTTTGGCGTATTCGGATGCCAACAATCGTGCGGAGGCGATTATTGGAATACGCGCTAGGATTGATGCGGGGGGTGAAATTGAGGTCAACTCAAACATCGAGTATCCGAGGCTGGTCGACTGGAAGGACCTCATCCCTTTCAAGGGACTTAAGAACTGTGTCGACGGTGAGGATCAGACCGTCTGTGCCCCGGTTGCAACTCTTTTCAAGGGGTATTCGCAACTCGCTGGGGAGGAGATGTTTGGGCTTGCCGAACTTCTAAACACCTGGACGAACAGTCAAGCTTTCCAAGCCTCAGGGAAAACTGATGACGCCCTTAATAACGGCACATCCTTCGGTCTTTCCATGACCTTTTCGGTCGGTGTCGCAACGTACAACAACCATTCCAACGCCGTTGTTCACTCCGGTGCTCAGATCAACCAAGGGTTGAGTCTCGCTGGGTTCTCTCCGGTCGATAGTTTCGAAGAAAGTGTGCTGAAGGTGGTTGCGGATACCGAAATGCTGCTGGTAGGGCTTTCTGGCATGATTCACCTGAATTTCAGTATCGACGGTGTCGGGGAATCTATAGGTAAACGGAATGAAAATTTCAATTCACTTGGTAATGTCTTCTCGCTCACAGGCAATAAATCAAAAACTCTAGGGCTGGGCCTGTCGTTAATGGAGCAGCTGATAACCAATCATACAGTCGCGTTGATTGAGTCCGGCGCGATTGTGACGACTGGTCAAGAACATGGTGAGGGCGTAGCGGTTGAGGCACGCACGGCTGATAAGACATTTAACTTCACCCAGTCCGGATCAGACTCCGAAGGGGCCGGGATAGCGGCGAGTCAGGGAGCCACCGTCGAGGACAGTTACACGATTGCTTTGGTAGAGAACGGGGCGCACATCGAGTCCGAAGGAGCACTCGATATCACGGCCGAGAACGAAGCGCTGCATAGCGTGGGTTCTGGCGGAATCGCCTGGGGGGAAACTCTGGGACTGGGGCTCTCCGCCAGCACGGTTGTCATGGACCGGAAGACGGGTGGTTTCTTGGGTGGCATTCCCGAAGAGGACTGGGAACTTCCTTCTAAGTTCATCAAAAATAAGTCGAACGCTACACTGGTTGAGTCTTCGGATGAATCGGAAATCAGCGTAGTTGATTTGGTAGTGGAGTCGCTAAACTCTGGTCAGCAAACAACCGTCTCGGTCGTTGGTGCGATCAGCAAGGGTGGTAATCGAGCGACGGGTGCGTTTAGCAAGGAAAACAATCCCGTTCCTGGTGCCTCGAAAAACCATTTTGGTATTGCTGGCGATACGGCGGTAAATGTGGCAACGGATGAAGCTCGCGCAAGCATCGATTTGGCCGGTCGACTCCATGTCCTCGAATCGGTTGACGTCGCGGCAAAGAATGAAACCGATTTTCTTGCGATTGCAGGTGCGACCGCGATCTCCTGGAACGGGGGCGGGGGCGAAACGAGCGCAGTCGCGATGACCGCAGCGGTTTCGGTGAATGACTTGGATCTGACGACCAAAGCAACTGTTGGTGGTGAAGCGTCTGGGCACGGAACGGAGGATGATTCGGTTCACGGTACCGAGGACGGAGTCTGGCAACTTGGTTCACTTGCGGTCGAATCAGAAAGCAAAGGTGATGTGCTTTCTGTTGCCGTTGCGCTCGGGATCTCTGAAATAGATAAACCAAGCTTCGCACTCAACGTTGCCTTCTCCTGGGCTTCAAACACAGTGATTGATAAGTCGCACTCTTATCTCAAGCCAGTCCTAGGTGGATCGTATTCCATTGAGGGGGAGGATAACATCGATCTGCATCTTTCAACCGTGAATTCTCGTTCCATCAACGCGAGTAGCGGTGGAGCAGCATTCACCTTTGGATCTGCAGTCTTTGATATTGGCATCGGAGTTTCACCCGCAGTCAATAATGTCACCATAGAAACGCTTGCTGAAATACAGCCCGGAGTTTCTTTATGGACCGACGTCGTTGAGATTCAGTCGCTCTCGAAGCCCGACATTCAGGCATGGTCGATTGCTGGAACTGGCAAATTCCCCTCGGCTGAAGTGTCCCTTCCGCCTGCACAAGTCAAGCAACAGGTTTTCAATCTTCAGTTAGCGGGATCGGTAGCGATCAACCGCTTGACCGCCAAATCCCGGGCAAACGTAGGTCGTTCGATTGACAAGGATGGGGAGGCGGTAGTCACGTTTCATGAAGTTGGAAACCTAACTGCTGTGAGCAAAAATCAATCCGAACTTAAAGCCATCGCCGGAGAAGGGTTTATCGGAATCCAAAAGAAAGGTGGTAAATTCAGCGTTGCGTTTGGTGTTGCGTTTGGGTTGAACGAAATTGATGAAGAGAGTTATAACGAGGCCCTGATTATACGCGCGAATATCCTTGAAGCTCGCGGCGATATTTCATTGGCGAGCGAATTCGCGCCTTACATCAAAGCGGTTTCTGTCGCGGTCAGTCTAGGTGTGATTCTTTCACCCGCTGCGACTTCGCTTTTTAATGCGGACGGGGTGGGGGCATCGGCAATCAATGTTGTCGGGAAGATCGATAGCAAGCGGAATCACGGTGACAAACGTTCTGCAGTTGGTGTTCGAAATTATTCCGGAATTTGGGACAGCATCGTTGAAGTTGGAAAAGATGACTCTGGTGCGTTTGATGAGGTTGATATAACGGCGAGCTCAACCGCATTCGAGCGTGAAGGTGATGAATCCTACAATGAATTCGCTGTGATCTCTCAGGTTCATGATATTGATCTTTCCATTAATCTTTCCACCGCTGCCAGTGCGTCCGTTGGAATCTCTTACACGTCGAATGAAATCGCTGTCGACTCACATACGCTCGTTTCTGACAGCGACATCACAGACATTCGTGCGATGGACATTGGTGCGACGAGTGGCGGTTCCATTCATTCGGTAGGCAGTAGCAGTTCGCTGAAAATTGGAATTGCCGAAACTGTTTCACTTGGCTTTCTTGGGACATTTGTGCTCAACGTCATCGAGAGCGAGACCAAGGCGGAGGTGCAAGGGGGAAGCATTCGGGGTATCGCTAATGCAGCATTGGCAGCGGCACCCGCGGTTTCTTTGAAACTAGAGGCCAAGGACAAGGCAACGGTGTCCGCGTTAGCGGTAGTCGGCCATTTCGGTGTGGCGGCAAACAAAGATGGGGTGAGTGTCACACTGGAAGTGCCTTATTCAACCACCCGAAATTGGTTGGATAACGAGACGAACGCTGGTGTCCTTGGCAGCGCAGGTGGCAGCTTAGATGGCGAGGAAAGAACTCGCATCGAAGTAGAAAATGATGTGTTAATGTTGGCGGTTGATGAGAGTAGGCTGTTGTCGAATAACAATTCGGTTGCATTCGATATCAGCGGATCAGATGGACTGGCGGTAGCGATCAATGCTGCCAGTGCAATATCAGACAACACTGTGGCGAACGATGTTGTTGCAAGCGTCAGCAACGCAGGGATGGTGGTTGACGGCAATGTCACGGTCAAGGCGACGATGCATCCCCTGCACGAGACGCTTACGCGAGCAATCGACGTTTCCATCGCCGGTGGTGCTGCTGGTACATTTGGGGGAGCAATCGCCGTTTCCAAGGCGGTGGCAACGTTACAAGGTAGTGTGAAGGCTGCGGTAGGTGCAGGCAATGGTCCGGAGACTTCGCTCAAGATTGGTGGATCTACAGAAGTCATCTCAAAGGTCATAAATGAGAACAAACAAACAAACGTTGTTTCAACTGCACCCGCGTACGCTGTAGCTCTTGCGGGTTCTACCGACTTAATAAGTGGCTCAATTTCCGCAGGCGGTAGCGTGGCGCAATCGATAAGTAAACTTGAGTTAGACGCGACCGTGACGGGAGCAAAGATCGAGTCCAACGGTGGAGTAAATGTTTCATCGGAGGACAAAATTCGTTTGAAGACCGACACAAAGGCGGTGTCTGTGAGTTTGGCGATTGGGCTTTCGGCAGGTATCGCATTAACAAAATCACAGACCATCAATGCAAATCAGGTAAGTGCTTATATCGCCGATTCGTTGGTGACATCTGAGCAAGAGAACGTGCGAGTCAGTGCACTGGGGGGGGCGACACTCTTGCCTGAATCGACGACGACCGCCGTGGCTCTTGTTGGTGTTGCGGTTGGCAACACAAACATCGATGCCATCTATCGAAATGATCAAGGATGTGATGATGAAGATGAATGCGGCGCAAGTATTTCGGCGGAGATCAAAGAAAGCAGTAATGTGAATGCTGCGTTTGGTGGAGTGTTCGTGCTTGCCAATTCTAGCGCTTCCGCTTCGTCCAGCGTGAACGCACACACTGCAGCTTTTGCGAACGTTGATGTGGTTTCACAGCGAGTTTGGGTTTCACCGACCGTTGAGGCAACGATTGAACAATCGCGAGTGTACGGGGCGAAATTGCTTGTCGAGTCTAGTGCGAATGACAGTGCGACAGCGCAGATGCGTGGTGGAGATAGCGGTGTGATTTCTGTCAATGTGGCCAACCTTTACAGCGAGGCCAAGCCAGAGGTTACCACGACGGTATCCGACAATTCCGATGTTTATGCGCAGACGCAAGCAATCATTACTGCAATTGCAACCAGCAATGCGGAATCGTTGCTTGGTGTCGAGCCCGAGAAAGATGATTTGGAAGAGAATCGTGGGCTGAACGTCGGGGGTCTCACTGTCGCATCGAATGATTCTTTCGCGACGGTGGAGCCCAAAATTAATATCGCGGTCGACGATGCTACCGTGAAAACCGATGGTGAGCTGACGATTGAGGCGATCGGTGGGATCTTGATGGAAACGGCTGCGAGCCACGTATTCGATGCAGGCGACGGTGTCGATCCAATCAGTAACACGATCGACTTTCAGCAGGAAAGTGGACTAGGTTATGGAACGGTTGTACGATACGGAGGAGATGGTGACTCTGCTGACAAGAATCCGATTGGTGGACTCAAGCCGAATGAAACGTATCGCGTCATTCCGGTTAATACAGATGTCGTTCGGCTGGGTTCGGTCCTAGTCACCAACGCCCAACTGTCGTTGTTTTTCTCCGAAGAAGGTGTGACCTGGGCGGAGGCATTTTCACAGGCCCAAGCAGCAGGCGGTAAGTTGGGTTCTATTCAGAATGATTCTGAAAATGAGGATTTGCTTGCCCTGCTCCCAGAAGATCAGTCCGTGTGGCTGGGAGGATCCGATGCGGTTGTTGAGGGCCATTGGGTTTGGGACACGGCGTCGAATGGCGGGAGGCTTTTCTGGGTCGACGGAACTTCTTCCCAGAGCGGTTACGCCGACTGGGCCGTTGGGCAGCCAACGAATGTCGGTGAAGAATATGATTTCGTTGCCATTGAGCGGAGTACAGCAACTGAAAGTGGGGGATCTTGGTACGCGAGGAACGCGACAGACAAATTGAATTACTTCCTCGTTGCACTACCAGATAGCGAGGCAATCGATCTCAATACGGATGAATTGGTGTTCAAGGATGCTCATCACCTGCATGGGGCCCAACCAAATGATGGTGGTGAATATGGTGAGGATGCGTTGTCGATTTCCAAATCCGGCCTATGGAGCGACCTTGCTACTCAAACCACGTTAAACGCGTATGTGCTCGAGCGTGAATTTTCCGTTGTAACACACCCATCCGCACTGACATGGCAGGAGGCCAAAACTGCAGTCCCCACTGGTTACCAATTAGCAACGATTCAAAATGCAACGGATCAGAGGATCATTTCGCATCTTATTGAGCAAGGCACGGTCGATGTTGGGGCATGGATCGGTGCGTCCGATGCAACACTGGAAGGCACTTGGGTCTGGGATGACGCAGATAAAACGCGTTTTTGGGTAGGCGCAGACGATGGAGTTCCGGTCGAAGGTGCCTATAGCGATTGGAATGACGGTGAACCCAACGATTTCGGCGGCAATGAGGACTACGCGAGCATTCGCATCGATGGAAAGTGGAACGACCTTCCTGCTACTTCCACGCTTAGCCATTCCGTGATGCAAAAAATTGATCCGGAATTTGAGCTGATTCCGCTGAGCGATAGTATGACCTATGACGAGGCGTTTGAGGATGCGATCACGCGGGGAGGTCGACTGGCAAGAATCATTAGCGAAACCCAAAACTCGGACGTCAAGACACGTCTACTCGCGAGTGAATATGCCGATGCTTGGATCGGTGCGACGGATTCAGAAACCGAGGGAACTTGGGTCTGGAGTGATGCGGAAACTGCCTTCTGGAGCGGTGGGTTGTATGGTGGCCCGGTAGGCGATAGCTACGCGAACTTTGCCCCGGCGGATCAGGTGATCTACGACGCCGGTGTCATTCCAATCGGCGGACTTCATGATGGTCAGACCTACGGAATCCGCGAGATCAACCTCTCTGAACACGCGCTGAAGTTGTATGACCCAGCCAACCTACCCGCCTCTTCACTCCCCTTTAGCGGTGAACAGGTCAGGGAGAATCAGATCATCATTCCCAACCATCAGTTCAGTGAAGGTGATGCGGTCACTTACCGAGCCGCGAGACCGTTACAGTTTCGCAGCAGCGACGTCGATGCGGACGAAATGACGATTGCTCCGCGTGATGACAACCACAGCGGTACCGATCCACTGATCCAAAACGTTACACAAGTCATTTATTCTTCGCAGGCCACAAATGAACAGTGGTACTGGCTAACCGACGGTGATGACGAAAACTCTGACACGAAACCATTTTGGCCGCAGAAGGAAAACTCCGTCTCGGAAACACCCTACTCCAATTGGAGGCCGGGAGAACCCAATCTTCTATCCACGGAACACGTTGCAACAATTTACCCGACGGGAGAGTGGAATAATTTTGTTGGGACTGAAATTCTCACGGGATATCTGCTCGAGAGGCCCCAGTTCTTCTTGAGTGAAGAAACTGGATCGGTCAGTCAGCGGAACAGCATTCTTGGGACTTACGACGGCGTTTGGCCTGCCACCATTACGAGCCAAGACGAGTGGGAGTTGGCGAACACAGCGGCGTCCGGAAACGATGCATATCTTGGTGGCTCAGACGCAGACGACCGTAGTCATTGGTACTGGACATCCGACAGCAAGGGTCCGGAGAGCGGGAAGGAGTTTTGGGATGGAAAATCAGGAGGAGACCAGAAAAATGGCTATGAGAGTTTTTGGTCGCATGGCGAGCCGAATGACACCGGATTGATTAACAATGAAACCCAAATCAAGATGTCCGGTACTACCGGCCTATGGAATGATGTTGACGGCGATGGTGTTCATCACTGGTTGCTTGAATCGCTGCAATTCACGTTCGTTGATTTTGAGGGCACCTACGAGGAGGCGAAGCGGGACGCAATCGTGAACCAAGGCGGTTGGCTGGCAACGATCCAATCGCCCGAGGAAAACGCATTGGCAACGACCGCCATGGCAAGTCATCCCGAAGCCTGGATCGGGGCGTCTTCCAATCAAATGATTGATAATCTCACCGACGGGCAAGCCTACTTCGTCACTGGTGGCCACTCGGGGGCCGATCAGTATCATTTCTTTGATACCAGTGATGCTGCAATTGCGAACTCAAATCCAATTCCGGTGAGTGGTTTAAATAAGTCTGATCAAGTCGAACACTTCTTGACGAAAGCGGACGAGCAACCGATTGAAGGCCTAGTGGAAGGTCAGACGTATTACGTTATCAACGCCGAACAAGATTCCTTTCAACTCGCCGCAACGCTACCGGATAGGTTCACCAAAAACGCGATCACTTTATCTGGATTCGTCTTAAATGCTCAGGGCTACACAGGATACATTGGCAAAGGCAGCACTCTTGGCGTGGAGGGAATCGATTTAACCGATCCTGGGCGAGGTGGTCATAAGCTGATCGTCGATCTCACCGAGGTAGGATCCGACACGCAGAAACTTGAATACGTCAGTCCAGGTTGGCAGTCTCCGGTCACTATTAATCAGGGTCTCGCGCGTGCGGTGACCACTGGCGGTGGTGGTGGGTATTACGGGGTCGGTGTGCCACGAGCGATCAGTTCAGCAAAACCTAATGTCAAAATTTCAATCGGTTCTGGTGTCTCACTGCAAGGCGATGACGTCTACGTGCTGGCCAACGCTCACGGCAACGCTGAGACGTACACCGAAAACACCTTTGTCGGCATTTTGGTCGAGGTGGGAAATTCGACTGCGAGTGTCGATGCCAAAGTTGACAGTCAAATCCAAGTCAAGGGAGCAGTCCATGCCCAAAACAATTTGACCATTCGGGCTGAAAATGCAGATTCTCTTAATGCGACCGCAAAAACCTATGGCGGTGGGCTGTTTCCGGCCCAGAATTCCTGGTCAAAAATTCAGCATGACTACACCACCAAGGTGGAAGTTGATGACTATGCAAGGCTGTCCGCCGGCAACCGTCTAGAATTAAATGCGTTTACCTCGTTCCAGGATGACCTAACGTCATTTGCAAAGGCCGGTGGCGCCATCGGGGAATTGAAGGCAAACGCTCACGATGATACCGGAACGAATAGTCGGACGTTTTTAGGTGTTCGAGTCGGTTCCGACTCCGACAACGTCGAAACGAGCGTCAACGTTTCGGAATCCTATCTGCGGGCAGAGACTGTCGAGATCGAGGCCAAGGTCCACGATGCCAAAGCCAAGACGTTTGCGGAGGTCCAAGGTGCGGGTCTGATGCCAAAGAAAGCAAAGGCTGTCACTTACTTCTTCGATCAAACGTTTGTTGACATTGGAAGCAATACCGTTATTGATGCAAGAGAAGAGGTTACCGTTCGTGCCAAGCACGAGAACATCGATGTGAACGCCCACGCCAACTTCAAGCGTAATCTGGGACACGGCATTTACGAGCTCTTGACGGATCTGGATGTTGAAACCAACTCAAATGTCACGTCCGACGAGAGCGTCCAGCTCTTTACAAAATTGTTGAACCTGTCCGCCGTCCACGACGGGATGCACTTGACGGACCAACTGACGTACGGAACTTCGCAGTATAAAGACGCTAACGATCTGCACAACAAGAACGACGAAGACTCATGGACGTTCAAGACGAATAACTTGGTGACGTGGGACGCGACCGTCAAGGTTCCCGATCTGCGGAATCTCGAAGTTGATGTCAATGGTTTGGTGATCAGAGCCAATGGCATTTCCCTGAGCGACGTTGGCACTGCAACGGGCCACCAATTTGGTACTAATGAAACGATTAGCGTCGCTCCAATCAACTACGACGGCGTCGACGAACAATCACTTGATCCGTTGTTTCGAATTAACTTGAACACGACCGATTCGAGTACCAAACCTGAGTCGACAATCGTGAACAAATTGTCCGGAAAACCTATCCTTGGGACGGTGCCAAGAGTTCATATTGTCAATCAATCACCATTGGACATGCTGATTCAGGGAATGGACTTCGAAACGGGGAGTCTTGATTTCAAAGGGTCGCTAAGTATCGTTGAGATTACACCCACCAGTGCGATTACTGACGATTGGCAGCCCAGCCTGAGCACCGACGACATCAGCACGTTCAGTTTATTGCGTGTCGAAAATGATTACTTCGATTCCGATGCAGTTGATGCGACAGGCCCTGACCTTCTGATCGGCGGCGATATCAACGTCGGCCTCGGACAAGTTGAGCTGATCAATGCCGGTGGGAGCATTTATGCCAACGCACCTGCGGGGGCAAGTGTTAATGTCACTGCGGCTGCCATCGTGATGGACGCCATCAACGGTGATGTGATCGCCAACCCAAACGTTGCCAATGCCGAACCGTTAACAATCAAGCTCAAAGAACGGGCGCTTTATCCTGACCGAGTTCTGCAACGTAAGCCCGACGCCTACTGGCGGCTGGGGGAATCGATCAGGCCAGAGGCAGTTGATTCCTCAGGAAATGGTCACAACGGAGTCTACGGTGAGAGCGTTGAATTACACCAAACCGGTGCGATTGTAGGAGAAAATACAGCGGTACGATTCCCGGGTGACACACTCAGCTATGTCAAGGGAAGTGATTTCACGCCCACTGGACTCGATGGTCAGACCATCAGTGGCTGGTTCATGGTGGACCGCACGGACATCGATTGGCAAGCAATCTATTTCCTTGGATCGCCGGGAACCGGGAACACGGACTACACCGAAAATGGCAGCAACCGCGAGAACACTTTCTGGGTTGGGCGCGGTGGATTTCTGCACGTCGGGATGGGGCTAGCCAACAAACCCGGCCAACATGAGTTAACGACCGAAGCTGGCCTAATCGAAGCGGGGCGCTGGTATCACTTCGCCACAGTGGTGGACGCAGAACAAGGCGAAATGAAACTGTTCCTAAACGGAAGGGAACAAAATTCGGTCACCTTTGATAAAAACTCTGAGATTCGATCCGAGTCCGGTGATTGGCACCTTGGTAATTCCCCCTCCAAACTGTCGGGATTCTACGGATGGCTTGACGAAGTTGCAATTTTCAATAGTTCACTCAGCGATACAGAAGTACGAAAGCTTTATCTGGCCTTTGGTCCAGCAGCCAATGCTCGCTGGGGAATGAACGAGTTTGATGGGACTGAAATGCACGACTCGTCGACAAACCAAATCGATGGCAACTACTCGCACGTCAGCCATGAACTCAATGCTGGCCCGTTGGGATTTGACAACGCAGTTCGCTTTGATGGCACTACCGAAAGCTATGCGATTGTTAATGACAATACGAAGCTTAATGACGCCCATGCGCAGACAGTTTCTGGTTGGTTCCAAATCGACAAGTTTACATCCGAAGCGCAAACCATATTTTCGAAAGGCCCATCGGCGTCCTCCGCGAGTGGGTCTGACTTGACCCTGTGGGTCGACCGCGATGGCACTCTCAATCTCTCGACACCACTGGTCGATGGAAGTTTTACTAGGCTGAACTCCAAGGCTCTTCTGGTTCGGCCAGGTCAATGGTATTACTTCACCGTCGTTGTCGATTCGGAAGAACAGTCACTGCAAATCTTTCTCAATGGGCAGGAAGAAGCGAAAGGTTTACTTTCAGGGAACGACTCATCCAGCCAATTGACGATTCCCAATGGTCGGTGGCTGCTCGCAAACGACTCGGCTGGAATTGACGCACTCAATGGTTCGCTATTTGACATCTCCGTCTTTAACGAAGCGTTGACCCCCTTCAATATTTCTGCTCGGTACGAAACAAATTTCCGCCGACGAAGCGTGCTGCAGCCAAGAGAAGTACGTTCCGGCGGCGACATTGACCTGCGTATACAGGCGTTGACCTTGGACGCTCGAGAAGAAACCTCTACGAGGTTCAACCTGTTTGAAGCTGGCAGCGATCTGAAACTGACGTTGTTGCCGGCCGAGGATGTGACGAAAGCGACTCCCCTTGATTATTATGAGTACAGTCTCGAAAGAATCGATGCCGACGGTGACATTTCGATCACCGCTGAACCAACTGCAAATGCCGATGCTTTGGTCGCCGTCGATCTGCATTTCGTTTTTGCTGATCGCAACACGAGCACGATTAGCGCGCATCTCAGCGGCGACGTTAGTTTATTCGATGATGGTGCGGAAAACGTGTCCAACGACCTTTTGCACTTAAAAAACATCATCTCCGAACATGGCGATGTAACGCTCAGGTCAGATGCTGATGTGATCGTTGATCAACAAATAATGACGGGACCCGGCGGGCAGGTCATTTGGGCGGGTGCCGGGCAACTCATCAGTCCTGCTGATACGACCGGGCCTTCGGTCGTCTCGGGAACATTGGTGCTTGCGTCGACAGGCGGATTTGGGATTCCCGATCAAGCCTTGAAGGCCCAAGTCGATGCGATCGAGAGCAGGTCACCCGCCGGGTTTGTCCATCTTGAGAATAATCAATCACTCGTGGTCGGCGATCTTACCGTTGCGCCGTTACGAACTGGGGACGGCATGAACCATGTGATGATTGCCGCGGAAGGCGTGATTTGGGTCGAAGGTCACGTGCTGGTGCAAGGTGGGGGGGACTTGATTTTGCTTGCCAATGGTTCCTCATCGTACCAGTACATCTCGGACGAACTTACTTTTGACGACGCGAGGGCGGAGGCCAGACGACGTGGGGGAACGCTTGCCATTCTTAATGACCAGACGACGCAAGAAGCAGTTCAACAGGTAGCAGCCGGCAATCCAATATGGATTGGAGCCTCAGATGCGCAACAGGAGGGCATTTGGGTCTGGGAGACACCAACAGATGAGGATGTTAACTCGCAATTACAGTTCTGGGCAGGCCAGTCAGACGGCGTCACTGTCCATCACCAATACACCAACTGGAACGTCGGAGAACCAAACAATTATGACGATGTCGAGGACCACATTGAGGTAGATGGCAGCACAGGAAAGTGGAACGACCTTAATAAAGAGACGCCGCGACACTACATCCTGGAGTTGGGCAAGAATTATTCGCTAAGCACGCATAGATTCACTTATGACGAGGCTGTTGTTGATGCGGCATCCCACGGGGGACGTGTAGCAACCATCACATCGGAGGCCGATCAAATTGCATTCCAAGCACTAGCTGGGAGTGTATCGTTTTGGATCGATGGTAGCGATGAACTTCAGGAGGGAACGTGGACGCGTCGTTTCGATGGGTTGCTTCTGGATTCGGGCTACAGGAATTGGTACCCCGGGGAACCCAACGATTTCCAGGGAACAGAAGATGCCGCGATTATGTATTCCGACGGCGAGTGGAATGATCGATACGGCGAAGACCCGCTTCCGTTTGTTGTGGAGTATTCAAGCCCAAGCAGTATTGTGGTCAATGGGCGGATCGAGACCGTTGGCGGCCGTGGGGATATTAATATTGTCGGTAGTTCAGGAATCCGAATCAATCGTGAATTAGAAGTCATCGAGGGAGCGATTGATTACAACCAAGCAATCGAACAGGCGAATGTCCGAGGCGGTTGGCTAAGCATTGTAAACAGTGATGCGATTAACGATGACATTGAGGGTCTGCTCGACGGGCGTTCTGCGCTGGCCGGCGGCACCGATCAAGGACATGAAGGCATTTGGGATTGGACGAACGCACCATCGGTCACGGGGCAATATTATCCCAACCCTGACACGGTGCTTAGCACAGATGGCATCGCGTTTTATGCTGACGGGAAAACTGTCAATGGCTTGATTGCAGATTGGAACGTCGACACAGGTGAGCCAAACGGAACTACGTCCGAGAATATCCTTGAAATTGAATCGAATGGACAATGGAACGATCTTTCGGCAGGGGCCAACAGGGACGGCTACTTGTTGCAATTGCCATCGGTTCGTGCGATGGGCGCAGGACAGGTCCTGATCAACTCGGGAACGGTCCGTGAGGATGGGATTTTGGTCGATAGCGGGCAACCTGGATCTGTCTGGATGCAAGATGGTTCGACCATCGCTGGTGAGCACGGGAACTTGATTGTGCTGTCAGCAAATGATGTTTGGGTTAGCAACCTCGCAACCGGCGGAGATGTGTTGGTTCTGGCAGGATATGACGGTGTTGAGGCCAATCGTACCAATGGCGACGCCGCGATCATCGATAATCTATCGGGGGATTTGCTGAACGTGAACGCGTCCTCTGTGATTTTGGTGTCAGAGGGTGGTGTGGGGAGCGTTGACGCTCCACTTTACACGGATGTGACGACGCTTAGCGCCAGGACCGATTCCGGTGATATCGCAATTCGCAACCATGGTGATTTGGTCATTGAACAAGTGGAAATACAAACCACCGGAATGTTTCGGGATATACCAACTTGGAATGACTGGCACCCCATCGTTGAGGCATCTCCACGGATCAGCGAGTGGATCTCGCAACGCGACTTAGGTGATGCCAACGCAATCCCCGGGAAGTTTGTGCTGGGAGGTCTTACCATTCTGGATTTCTCGAACGTCCAGCAGGGTGTTCACGCGATTGATGTTAATTCCGATGCAGGACTGACGATTCCGCAACGTGTACCAATCATTAATCTCGATTCAGGAGGCATCACCCTGTCCGCGTTGTCAAGCGAGATGCCCGGGGCGGTCCCTGGATTGGCGACGGGGCTGATCAAAGGCGGAAGTTTTGAGATGCCCGCGCAGTTAGCAGATGGTTTCTCCTACAACCCTCAGGGAAGTGACTGGGTGTTTAGCGGATCGTCGGGGATCACAGGAAATGGCAGTGGTTTCACGAACCGCAATCCTGATGCACCGCTTGGCAACCAAGTAGCGTTCATTCAGCAAGAGGGCTCTATCTCGCAGCCAATCGAAGGTTTGCTTCCCGGGAATTCCTATCTTTTGGAATTTGATATCGCGCGAAGAAGTGACTACGCGGTTCCCACCATTGAGGTGAAATTGAATGGGCAATTGTTGACTCGACAATCACCTGTCTCAGTAAACTATCAAACGGTTGCGATTCACTTTGTATTTGAGGGGTTGTTGGATCCGAGTGTTGGGGCAAGCACTCTCACGTTCACCGGAGTTGATCGGTCATTAGTCGACCAGACTGCGTTCGTTGATGGAATCAACATCAAGCAGCGACCGCTACAGTTTGTGGAGGGTGATTTCACGTGGAGTGAAGCAAACGAGGATGCGCTCTCACGTGGTGGATACATTGCTTCAATTGCTAATATTCAAGCACAGAAAGATGCGCAAAAGACCGCGGCAGGCAAAGAGGTTTGGTTGGCATCCAGTCGTGTGCCGTTGGATGAGAAATGGGTCTGGTCGCTGAATAACAGCGATGCGTTGCCGTTCTATGTTGGAGATGCAGACAACGGATATTCGTACTTGGATCGTTACGAAAATTGGGGAAGCGGGGAGCCGAAGAATAGCAGCGCTGGGGATGCTGGAATCATGCAAACCGATGGGACATGGGCGTCAAGTGATGGAATGACAACTAAAATGGGTTACCTGTTGCAGCAGCCTGCGACTTCGAATTTGGTGATTCAATCCAATCTGTTTTCCAGTGGTGGGATCAGTACGATTCATTTACTGGAAGGGTATGAACAATTCCCCATTGCTGTTCCAATCCCTGAGAAAACCTGTGGAGTCTATCACACATTTTCAAAGCAAGCCTCGGTTGTTGAAGGGTCCACCACTCAGGTGCGTCTTGAGTCTTGTGATGCGATTGATTCACAAGCAAGTTCTGGCCTTGAAGGCGAAGAGGTGCCAGAAGACGCGCCGCGTTATTTCCTCTCGACAGACAAAGAAGCTAGGGACAACGCTGCATATTCAGACGGAACAATCGAAGTAGGCATCGCTGATTTAGATTTTGAAAACGATGGGCGTTACGGCGTTTACGCGAGGGTTCTTCATTCGGATGGGGAATACACCGACTACAAGACCTTTGTTGAAGTTCAGAACATTGCGCCAGATGACCTCGTTGTTGAACTAGATTCGTTACTGCAAGATCGTGGGCAGGCGACCACCCTAAGCGGAACATTCGTGGACCCGGGAACCGCTGATCAACATGTTGTTACCATTGATTGGGGCGACGACTCACCGGTAACCATCATTCCGCTTGAAGAGGCTAGCCGATCATTCTCAAGCGTGCACAGCTATAAACAAGGTGGGATATATTCCGCCTCTGCACGTGTCACTGAAGTTGATTCGTACGAACCGGTACGTACCGATATCAGTCGCTATGTCACCGGCGTTGGGTTGCATGGGAGTGAGCTTCAAGTTGTTGGGTCAAGTGACGATGACACAGTTGAAGTTCGTGTTGTTGACGACGAACTGACCGTCACAGGTAATCTTATTGGAAGTGAAGAGAGTGCTAGTGTTCCTGTGGACGACATTTCTTCGGTATTGATGAAGCTTTTTGAGGGTTCAGACGTTGTTCGTGTTCGCAGGAGCGTTCATTTACCCATCGAGGTTTATGGCGGGCCGGGGAAGGATCATCTGTTTGCGGGGAGTGGACCCGCAACTCTTTTTGGTGAGGGCGGTGTTGATATTTTGAAGGGTGGCCCG
>CAXGRW010000008.1:0-25555 GCA_964012125.1 uncultured Rhodopirellula sp. | reverse complement strand
TCAAGGTAGCCACCTCAGATATTTCAACGCCACAGGAAATCAAGTTGATGACCCAAGTGGCAGCTAACCAACACATCCACTCAGCTGAGATGCCCAGCTCGGATCATGAGGATTCCCTGGCGGAGAAATCCAGTGACGAATTTGAACCGACCACCACGCTTGACAATGGCATTTTTGGACTCATCTGCGTGGGTGCAGTCGTCGGATACGCACAAGACACTGAAGCCAGCCTGAAGCAACTTGCGGGTCTGCTCGCCCCGGGAGGCGTGCTGCTAAATCTGGAAATGAGCCAAAGTCTAACAGGACGATTCGTTTCGCATCGCTATCACTACCACAACCTGTCGCATGCACGAATCTGCGAAGTTCTTGAGGCTTCGAATTGCCAAGTGACTACGCAGCACCTACGTCTTCGTCACCTTCCGGCAAAACTGACACGGGCCGCGATCATCGCCAGACGCGAAGCTGCGTCAGACAACTGCTAGCACAGTGTGCAACCCCGCGCTGGAAACTTCGGGACTGTGTGCAATTTGAGAATCTCGATAAAGAGTTCACGCGATGAACGCAGGTCTTGCTATTGAATAACGGTTCGATCATTCAGATCGTCCCACTTTACCTCGCGGACCTACGTTGTTTCTCGGCCACCATCTTGCGAACTTCAGTAATGACCCGAGTAATACTGCCACCTGGCTTCACAGGGTTGTAAGGGATCGTTCTGCCGAGATACTTTTCGAGAAAGAATTTAGCAGCTTGGCGAACAACAGGCTTGCTTTGTGTGGTTAGTGACCCCGTCATCTGGTTCAGCAATGTCGAGTTAAATTGTGTTCCACGGGCATATGCTGCGAACCAGTCTTGAAGGGACTTTGCCTGATTGACAGGAACTGTTTGCAGCCGGGCAACACGTTGGACCATCATCATCCCGAAGCGTGGATTTTCCAAGCACTGTGCTGCGATCCATTCCACTAAAGCTGCTCTAATCTCCTCGTGCTGCGACGCCATCATTTTCCGCAACGCACCATCGCTTGGAGCTTCATTGTCCGCACCGCTGACGCACAACATTGCCCGAGCAGCGATTTCCTGCTCCGCTTGAGTTCCATTACGACTGGCATCAATGACCTGCGCCAAAAAGTTTGGTGCATTATTCAACTGATCGCGAAGCGTGGCAGGAAAGTCGTTAACGACGTCCTTCTTGAACCATCCAGTTTCCCCTTTTTTCTTGAAGCTTGCGACCTTGCCTGTCATGTCAACTGCCCGCCATGATCCTCTATCCATTACGTTGCCATCATAGGTCACGCCGCCCTGAAACACGCCAAACAATGTGTCACGCCCCAAGTGCTGTACGACGAGGGTGGTATCGACTTTATCCACAACGAGCTGGTACTCCTGCTGATTTACTTTCAGATAAAGGGTGCGACCACTCGCAAGGTTCTCGATCGCCAATCTTCCGGATGCCAAATCAAACACCACAACGCCCTCTGAAGAATCAGCTCTTTGTGAGATTCTGAAACTGGTATTTGCGTCGGCTATCCATTTCGCACCCGGCACATCCTCTCCCTTCAATTGACTGTCCGAAAAAGTTGCCACCTGAACCCAGGGGATTGCATCATCCTGTGCATAACTTTTCGGGACGTTGATTCCTCTCCACTGCTCTCCTGCAGCATCTTTTGTAGCCGCGATGCCTTGCACATCAGACCAATCCAGCCACTTGGCCAAGTTGATCCGTGGTTGAGATGGTGGCAGCAAGATTCCAGGCCCCTGTGGACGCTGCGATTCATCGGGACGCATTGGCTCAACGTCAGCCCCCTCTACAAGCCCATTGCTTGGAGGCGTTATTTCTGGCGGCGGCACCTGAGGACGCGGTATTTCTGGCCCCGCACCTGGCGGGCTTGGCTGATTCAGCGGCACCCCATCTTCAACATCGTTTTGAACGACGTCCTGTTGCGACGAACCCTCAGCCTCTTTTTCCTGCTGCACAATTCGTTCAGGGTCAATTTCCCTTGGCAGATTCCCAGCAGGTGCAATCCACTTCCAAGCACCAACCAGCACAGCGACAATAATGGCAACTGTTACCAAAGCAAGCATTGCCCCACGATACGCCCCTTGCGTTCCGCGTTTTACTTTTTGACGATGCGAAGTAACTGCTTCGATCAGAGGAACATGATCGCATGGCGGCGTCAGTTGCTCACTGCTTTTCCCGCCAACTTGTGGGTCTCCGCTCATCCCACGGTCAACACCAGCGTCGCGCGACTGCGTAGGCGACACCGCTCCAACTGCTTGCGACTCATGTGCTTGCGGATCATTCTGAATCCGCCATCCAGCCACTACTTCACCAAGCAGGCTATCAGAATTCCAGCATTGTTTTTCGAATGCAACTTGCTCGCTCTGCGTGAGCGTTCCATCAATGAAAGCTGCAACGTCTTCGGGATCAACCTGATCCAAGTGAAGCAGGGAGTTCTCGAGTGAGAAGGGCCGCGTCATGACCTGTAGTAATCGATCGTGCTGTTGCTTCAAAATTTCATCCTCGCGCATACTCGCCCGCAGCTGCTGTACCTCGGCAGCGGAAGCTACATCTGTTAGCAGACGTAACAAGCGGTTCAAATTGGAGGATTCGGCGATAGACATCAGTGTTTCAAAAATACAATTTTAAAATTTCCGGACAAACGACTTGCTTCATATCAACCATGGATTTTTCATTTCCGCAACAAAACCAGGGCCAAGGCTGAGATACGTCACATGGAATTTATCTCCTCTGTCTTAATACGTAAGCGTCTTCTGGCTCGATCCAATTTTGGACCAATTGCGTTAATACTTATTTTCAGTTCATCAGCAATTTGCTGATACGAGTTATCTTTCTCGTAAAACAGATGCAGTACCTGTTGATCTTCCGGCGACAATTTTTTTCTCGCAACACGCAAGGTATCAAGACGATCGTCACTGCACGTCTGAAGTTCCCGTTGTTCGTTTCGCGGGTCTGCCTGATCTCCAAGTTCACGTTCGCCCTGCCGCTTACGAATCGCATTCAAATACCGAAGCGTCGCCCGACGCACAACCACACTCAACCAAGTTGAGAGACGGCTACGGCCTGAATAACCCTTCAGTGACTTCATTTCGTTGTTTAGAAGTCCCGCGAAGACTTCAGAACTGATTTCCGCAGCAACTTCGGGTGAGAGAAAGGTCAAACCAACCTCCCGCCACGTTGCTTGAATTCGCGAAAAAATCAACGAGTCGAATTGAGTTACAAATTCGATCCAAGCAGTGTTCTCCCCGGCTACCATTCGCTGGGTCAGGGCAACATTCCGCTGAACCTCATCATCACCCATCAAACGAACCTCCGCTTCCTGGATTTCGCCAGGAAGCGGAGGCAACGTTTGTTGATCACCGTTTCTTTCGAGCGTCATGATCTGTTAAGAGCCATGGAAAGATGCGAGGGAGCTTTACTTCGACTTCCTACAGCTTAACGCTTCGCAAGTCACGGTGCGGGCGAACAGAATAGCATTTCCCAATTCAGTTACCGAGAGCATCGGATAGCGCCCACTCTTGTCGATCGAGCATACTTCCAAGCTCATCAATCGCGGCGTTTCGGGCATAATCAACACGGCGAGCCAGCTGATATTCCTCCATACGTACCAATTTCCGCAGGCACTCGTTTGCTACATCATCGATGTAATTAGCAGCCAACCGTAAGTCCTGCCGTGTTTCCTGAACGCATGCACGTCCTGCACCAATGGCCGCTTCGACACGCCCAACGTTCAGAAGGCGATTGATCAACTGAACCGTCTCTGTAGTTCGATCTGCGACCACAAAACCTGAACGGTCCACCGTTTGTTGGATCTTTCCTACACAGCGTGCAGCGGTTGATTCTGCATCAGCACGAGCAGTGCCAGGCATAACAGCAGCAACAGCAAGCATGCACACACAGGTGAAGATTTTTGTACGATTCATGGTGATTCTCTTTAATTCAATGCAGGGAAAAGGATTGCCACTCAACGACCAGATGCTGAGCAACAGAAAAGGGTGACAACCGGTTGCATTGGATTAGTGACATGCCGATTCGATTTCGTGCATGTGAAATGTTTTTTTCCGGAGAAAGTCCCGAGGATCGTTCCAGACATCAACAAAATGATTGGGAAACGCGGTGACATTCGTGCGCAGCAGAGCGGAAAACACGTAAAAAACGCTACAAATTCATGCCAAACAGTTTCAACGCCCCATCACCCGGCAGTAAGCCGACAAATAGTTCCAGCCGAAGATGCAGGTAACGCCACTCGAGAAGAAAGCGAGCATCGATCCTTCGAAACGGTGAAGAGTGAGCACCAACTCATGCCCATGACCACTGCCAGTCATCCAACGGTCCGGGCCGGTGATTCTCGGTGAATCTCAAGCATGACGAACGAGGGTCCCAGAGATGAGAATTGGGGAAACTGGAACTTAGGTTACGCCCAAAACGGCATGATCAACCGCGTGGCAACTTTTCAAAAACAACATTTGGCTGCTGATCATCAGTGGATTCCCGCTCAAACCACTTGCCAGGTTTTCCTGTCTCATCGAAGAACCCACAGTTCCTCATGAAGAACGAATTCCCTTTGACTCCTCCATTGAAATCAAGGCGGTGTTTCTTTCCGCCTGTCGCATCTACAGAGAACCGCGCCTTGGTACATTCATGCCAGTCACCTTCTGTATCTGCAACCCACGTGTTGCCATACAACGCCCCTCTGCCGATGTAGCCAAGATTAGGCGAAAAGCTTTCGAGGAAAGAATGAAAGCCACTCAAATGCGTGTTCGTTTTAGGCCTACGAAAACTCGCAATCAATCGCCAAGCTTCTGCATCCTCCTCACTAAACCACGAGGTATACCTCGTGCTTCCGTTGCCGTCTGGCTCGACCTCAGTCAGAAAACGATAGGTCACACCTGCCTTCCAGGGAAAAACAAGATAACTTTGGCCACCCGAGCCCTCGTTACCAAACTTACCAACGTGAACACCTGCCCCATTTCCTAAATTTTCAATCCGTTGATCAACAGGAATGTCGGCTGGATTGTCGGTGCTGAAAGGGCTCCAAACAGAAAATAGAATTCTTCGCTCGGTTGCACTGTTGACCTGAATTCCAAAATAACCCTGCCCGAATCCATTAGCCATGAAATAAGAACCAATGGGATCTTGCCCCTCAGGCACGGTGATCTCGCTGTAGGCATACTTTAGCTCGACATCACGAGGAACCTCGTAGCGAAGATGAACCGATGGTCCTCTCCTGCCCCAATAAAACATTCCCCCCTCACTGGTCTTCACGTAGTCCAGCGTCAAGGATTCTGTTTCAGATGAGACCAACAAGTCCGAAATACCTGCAAAGGCTTGGCCCTCACGCTTCGAGCCTCGCAAATCAACACGAACGTAGCCAGGCTTCTCAATTTTGAATTCGCCAAACTGATAGGCCTTGTCATCCAAACCCTTGAGTTGACGCTCGACACGTTTCCCATTAATGGTTGCACTGAGTGTGCTTTGTCCCGCAGGTACATTGGCTTTAATCCCGAGTTCAATCACTGCAGGCCGATCGACCCGAAAAAATATCGAATGAACTTCATCTTCATCATTCCATGCCAAGCGACCCGAACGCCTCAGCCCACTACCTCCGGTCGCTGGAGCAGTTCGATAGGCATTTCCCCCGACCGGAATCGACCACGACTCAGCCAAGATCTCTGGAGTAAACAAAAGGACCAAAAAAACAACCAACGCGGCTTCCCACGAATGACATAACTTGAAAGGTGACATTGGCATCAACTACGAGGGGGGACGAAAAACAACTCACCCAAGTTTAACCTCAACACTCCACCAACGCGACAACGTGCTCGCCGCCAAGAGACATGCACTCGTCACATGTCTTCTGTTCATTAAGTGACTCATCATTCACAGATTATCAAGAAAGTCGTTGATATGATCTTCCTTAGCCTGCAAGCCAGAGTCGGTACCGGTGGCGTTATTTTCGTAAGATTCACCAAGGTACTCTTGCATGACTTTTGCGAAGACTGTTGCAAAATCCTCTTTGGGACTTGTTTCTCCATAGGATCTTGCAAAGCCGGATGTCTGATCATGAGTCCAGCCTGAAAACAATCCCCAACTCCAACCACTCAGGTCTTTCCAGTCGCTCCAGTTGCCATGTTCTTTGTCCCAGAAATGTCCAAATTCATGAAAAATCAAGCAGTCAATGAAGTTGGCATCATCAAGGTCCGCGGTCGTACCATCGCCATCATCGTCCATGGTATTTTCGGTGACATAGACATCGCTGCCATCATTCCAACCGCCAATCAAATGGTCAGATGAGCTACCAACCCGATAAATGCTCACCTGATCACCATCTGAAGTTTTCAACAAGTCAGTGTCATTTGCCCGATGATGCAATGCGGCTAAAGCTTCGTCGACTACCTCAATTTCCTTCTCTGTCCAACTGCCACCCTGCCACGAGATTCGATTCAAACCGCGCCAGATGACTTCACCACTCGAATTTTTAAAGGAGAGCTGTGCATCTTCATCGTTCACAGCGTGAACGGTATCGCCACTTTGAGTCAGGAACCGATCAGCACCGCTACCGCCATAGAGCATGTCATCATCGCGTCCACCAAACAGTCCATCATCCCCACCGTTACCACGAAGCTCATCCTGTCCGCCGTCGCCATATAGGTTATCAGCACCAGCACCACCCTGGATTTCGTCATCCCCCCCATTGCCATGAATCGTATCGTTGCCATCACCCCCATTGATAGAATCATTTCCGGCACCACCTTCGATGGTATCTGATCCTGCACCACCATCGATGATATCACTGCCCCCTCCCCCGCTGATGGTGTCCTCATCATCCCCACCAACAATGATGTCAGCATCTGTGCCACCGCTCATAATATTGTTGCCAGTTCCTCCCACGATGTAGTCTGCACCGCTATCACCTTCGAGAGTATCTGAGCCGGATTGACCATACAGACGATCATCGCCTGACCCTCCGGCCAAATGATCCGAAGAGTCTCCACCATACAACTGATCGCTCCCGGCTCCGCCTCGCAGGTTGTCGTGTCCGTCATCGCCGTACAGAACATCATCATTCTTGCCCCCGTATAGGGTGTCGCGACCACCGCCCCCATCGAGCAGATCCTGTCCGTCGTTGCCACGCAACTCATCGTCACCACGATTTCCATTCAGGATGTCGCGGTTGCTGCCACCCATCAAGACATCATCGCCCGCACCACCGTGTGCTTGCGAAGCATAGTGGGTGTTATTTGCAAACAAGTCATCGCCTGCGTAGCCATTGAAAATAATTTCTGAAACATTCTCCTGCCTCCCAAGAACGATCGAATTCGTTGTGCCATTGAGTGTGGCGGTGAAGGAACGGGATCCGATATTTACTTGAGTCACTGAAGCCGTGTCGTTGTTTGCAGTTCCATTAAGCGTCAAAACGCCTGTGCTTGCATCCCACACGACGGAACCAGAATTTGATGTCAAAGGTCCGTGATCGGCATGATTGGAAAGAGTTGCATCGAACATTGCGGCAAACACACGCCTCGTTTCCAACGATTCAAACAGAACACGCCGCTTTTTCTTCAGATTTGCTCGCTTGTGATAAAAACGATTGGATTCTGCACGGGCTCTGATTTTCGACTTGATAGGTGCGAAAGAAAAAGACATTTTCGACTCCAGAAAAGAATTGAGAAAAGACGCGGGACGCGCGTTAAAGTGTGTTACACACGGAAACGGAGGACCTTTCAGCGTTTCTCACAATTTTTCATTGGGACTCATGTCCGGCTCCAAACGTGTGTCGCCGGGAGCGAAGCCACAGCGAGCGACACCAGAGCCTGGCACTGCCACACATTCGCGATATGAAAGAAACATTGCTGTTACGCAACCGTTCCCTGTACAAGGACTCGCAGACAGCCACATCTCTGCCGAAAAATTTCGGCTAGACTACAACTCCGAAGTGCGAGACGATGCCCCCTGAAGTCGCGACTGAGAGTTAACGACGCTGCAACCGGATTTCAACACTACTGAGACTGGCACTGCAGAACTTCAGCCAAAAGAAGGCTGCAAAGCTTCCAAGAAATTCAGCAAACACCATTGATAGAGACGCAGCCACGAACGCTCGCAACATCTCGAGTCGCAAGCAGCGAAGATACCACTCCATGAATCCACCCATTGCGTTCTGAAAATCAAATGGATCATTCACCCGAGACCCGTCCTAGCCTACTTTTGCGCATCCGCGACTTTCGTGATGACGACGCATGGAATCAGTTCATTGAATTATATGCTCCTTTGATTTATGGCTACTTACGGAAACGCAATATCCAAGACGCAGATGCAGGAGATCTGACTCAGGATGTGCTCAGCAGCGTGACCTCAGCGGCAAGTGAATTCACTTATGACCCGGAACGAGGTTCATTCAGGGGATGGCTGCTGACCGTCACGCGAAACAAGATGCTGAACTTCCTATCGCGTAAGAAACCTCTGGCAGGTAGCGGTGACACTGGTATTCAACGTGCGATCGAAGAAAGAACAGCGGAAGAAGATGACCGCACTCAGTGGGACCTTGAGTACGAGCGTCGCTTGTTCGACTGGGCCGCTGAAAAATCGCGTTCCGAATTCCAGGATTCAACTTGGCAAGCTTTCTGGATGACGGCAGTCGAAAACAAGACAGCCTCCGCAGCAGCGGAAACACTCAGCCTTTCAGTGGGTGCGGTTTACGTTGCCAAGAGTCGCGTTACAGCTCGCCTTCGCCAAATCATTGACAACGTCGTCGATGAAGGGATCCCAGGTTAGCCCCAGTCCACAAAACACGCATCAAGCCTAGGAAGACTGTGGCATGTACAAACAGAATTGCCTGACAAATGCAGAACTCAGGTCGCTGTTGACAGCTAACCCAGCTACCGATCACAGCAGGCACCTGGAACATCTGGACGACTGTACAAAATGCCAAAGCCAACTTGCAATGTTGGCGGGTGATTCTTCCTGGATTGAAGATTTGCAGCTCGATCAGGTTGATCCCAACCAGTCTGACAAAACCAAACCTGCTGCCCACGAAACTGAGCTTGCCAATGTGATGGATCGGATGTCCGCAAGAACGGCAACAGCTGCGACCGCCGCTGGCAAAACGGAGGGCCTGTCATTTGAAGGTTTGCCATTTACGCAACAGCTCGTGGCAGGAAGAAGATTCGGTCCGTACGAAATTCAGTCGCGACTGGGGACCGGGGGCATGAGCGTCGTCTTCACGGCCCACGACCATGTTTTAGACCGACAAGTCGCCGTCAAGTTTCTTTCAGCGGAACTTGAAAACAGTAAAACCGCTCGCCAACGATTTCTTCGGGAAGCGAAGTCAGCAGCAGCCGTTGAAAATGACTTCATTGTCCCGATTTATTCTGCCGACGAAGTGGACGGATACCCATTTCTCGTCATGAGTCTGATCGAAGGACAATCCCTGCAACAACGGATCGATGCACCCACGCCGCTCTCGATCGAGCAAACCATACGCATCGGCATACAGATTACAAAAGGTCTGGAAGCGTTTCATTCCCGAGGCCTCGTCCACCGTGACTTGAAGCCCTCTAATATCCTCCTGCAAAAACCAGACAACCGAGTTCGCATCACTGACTTTGGCTTGGCAAAATGCGCCGATGACAGCCAACTGACTAAATCAGGAACCGTACTGGGAACCCCCAATTACATGTCCCCCGAACAGGCGATGGGACAACGGGTTGATTTCCGCAGCGACATCTACGGACTTGGGGCAGTTTTGTACGCATGCGTCACCGGCCGTGCACCATTCGAAGGTCCCACGTCGCTGCAAATCCTCAATCAACTGAGAGAACGCCCTCCGCATTGCATCCTCAACCTGAAGCCCGAGACACCGCATTGGCTCGTGGATATCATCGAGAAGTTGATGGCGCGTGAACCCGATAGCCGGTACCAAAATGCCGGCGAAATCATCGAAGCGCTGTCACACCATTCCAACAACACCGCTTCACCTTCTCCTTCTCCTTCCCGTTCCCTTTCCTCTTCCCCGACCGCGTTGCTTTCCAAACACCCGATCCTCATCGCAGCATGTATCCTCATGTTGGTGATCGGCGCAAGCTATCTTCTTTGGACCGATACTGAAGCCCCCAACCTCGTCGAAACCATTCAAGAACCTATTCAGGATAGTGGCATTGGTCCCGCCGATCATGCAGACTTCCGTATCACCATCAAAACGGGTGATGCCACGCGTGCCTTTCCAACGCTTCAAGAGGCCGTCGCCGAAGCCACCACTGGCGCTATCATTGAGATACAAGGTGATGGAACTCATGAAATCAAATCCACCATCACAACAAATGGCAAGCAACTGACCATTCGTTCTTTACCGGGCAGTGCACCTATCCTTGCAATCAGCAACAACGAAATAGTCAGCGGTTTGGTGACGGATACTGACTTAGTCCTTGAAGGCCTGACCTTTCGGTTAATCCCGCAAAACGCCAACGAACCGGATCGTGGGCCAAAGCGGAAAGCTATCCATTGCGTCAGTGGCAACCTGAACATCTCGAATTGTCGATTTGATGTGATGAACAGCAACTCTGATTCACTCAAATGCATCGCTGTTTTGAAGGCCAAACAATGCGAAATAAGGAACTCGGAATTTTACAGTGGTCTATCCAATACAGCTTTGGAAATTGGTCTGTCCCCTGAAACGGAACTCATCGTTGAAAACAATCTGATTGCCGCCGGGTCAGTGATCGAAATTGCATTTCCTATCCGGCATATCCCCGAAGGGACACCAAGTGTGCGAATTGATCGCAACCTTTTCTCAGCTGTTTCCGGGCTACGGATCAAACTACCCCCACCAGGTGCACGCCCTCTCGAACGTCCGGTGCCAGTGACTACAGAAGGCAATGTTTGGGATGTAGACTTCCTTCTATCTCTCATGCCGCAACCCATTGCAAAAAATCAGTCGCGGCCGGATCTCAGTCAACGAGTGATTGAGCAAATGATGCAATGGCACAGCAAGGAAAATCGATTTCGGTTGCGGCAAGCGTATGTGGGCGTGAGCCTTCCGTACCAAAAAATCCGAGCCATGCGAAATCTATCGACGCTGAATCAGTGGAATACATTTTGGCGTTTACCAGAATCATCCTCTGTTCAAATCCCAGCTCCCCCGCGCAACACAGGTCTATTCACTCGCGACGTTACCACACTCGGCCTAGAAGATTTCATGCCCCTACTTACCGAGCAGTCACGGGACAGAAACGCCCGAACAATCGGGACCCAACTGGAATTCATTGGCCCCGGTTCTGAATACACCAATTGGATACTCAGCCAAACCGCAACCAAGTAACTGCCCCCTTAACGCCACACCATCCTGAGATGGCACAGCACGCAGGGCGTTTGGCAATCGCTGAGAGCAAAAAAACCACAATTCCAAATGACAGCGAATGAATGAAGCCCGTGATCTCAAATATTCACAAGACCTCACTTCACCAGTAATCTCAGTGGTGCTAACACGCGCAATGAGCAATTAAAGATGCATTGATGAACGGGATGCATCAAGATCAGAATTTTGCTTTGCAGATCGGCACTCAACAAAAACGCACTGAGGTTGCATTCCTCTGTCGCAAACAAAATCGACATCATTGCGATCTTGCTTTCGCTAAAAAGACGCTTCCAAAATCTCCTGCAGATCCCCAATTTCGGGAGTGACAGGAGAGAGTTCGATGAGTTGATTTTGCACAATAGCGTTGGCAGCGACATCAGCGACATCAGCCTTGGTCGCCCCCACCGCCGACAAGCTTTCTGGAACCCCAATCTGCTGCCGTGCGTCATGCACCCATTCAACCGCGGCGTTGGCAGCATCGGCAGGTTGCAAGCGTTCTGCCTCGTCAACACCCAAGCAGGCTGCAATTTCAGCTAAGCGGCCCTGACGAGTGTCTGACCAATATTTCATCACTGCAGGCAACACAATTGCATTGGCTATCCCATGCTTGCACTTGAATTTTGCGTTCAATGAAAATTGCAATGCGTTTACAAGTGAGACACCACAAGAAGAAAATGCGGCACCCGCCAACGTTGCTCCCAGCGCCATACCGCTTCGAGCAGCCAAATCATCCGGTTCAGTGACGACACGTTTAAGATTCTTACCGATCAGCCGAATCGCTTTTTCTGCATAAAGATCTCCCAAGGGGTGGCTCCCCTCAAACGGCAGCCCATGCTCCATGTCTTCAGAAAAAGCATAAAAGTTGCGGACCAAGTAAGCTTCAATCGCGTTTGTCAAAGCAAGCATGCCGCTCTCTGCGGTCACATCCGCAGGGCAGGAAAGAGTCAACTGTGGGTCAATGATGGCAATGTCAGGCCGCAGCCGCTGACTGATCAAAGAGGCATGTTCACCGCTTGCGGTTGACTGCATGATCGCGCGATGCGTGACCTCACTGCCCGTCCCCGAAGTTGTGGGAATGCACACCAGCTTTACACTGCGTTCGGCAACCCGATCGAATCCAAACATTGCCTCCACATCCGTCCCAGTCCGGAACGCGGCTGCTGCAACCTTGGCGAGATCCATACTGCTTCCACCGCCGACAGCAACAAACAGATCCGGCTGAAAGTCACCGGCTACCGCTAATAAATCAGCACAAGTAGAGGTCGACGGAACCCCTACGGCATGACCAAAAACTTCCGTCGAAGCTGAAGCATGTTCAATCGCTACCTCTGCCTGCGAAACAATCCCCGTGTCAACCAATGCCTGATCTGTGACCAGCATGACCCGCTGAAGCTTTTCATGCAAAAGCACCCCTGTGAGCGTGCCAATCGCACCTGGACCAAAAGTCAGCTGACTCCCAGTGAAGAAGTTCCATGTCGTTCGCTTCAAACTATCTGCAAGACCGCTCATATTTTTCTCCGGATGACGTCATGGAAATACGCATGGTCTGCTCATCTCGTCCGCGACTAAGTAACGGTTGATGCCCGCAAGCTGCCCATTACCTCAACAAAACGGTGAGCCGATGTTTTTTTAGATGAGCGTCCCGGCGAGTGGCCAGTAAACCTGTAGACAAACAGAAGGGTAGCCCAGCAGACGAGCACACCACGCAACAGAGGGACAATACCCTCACATCCGCACACCCTCACATCCGCTCTGGCAATACAACCGGGCAACACAAAACTTGCCTCACCAGAACCATCACGCATCACGGACGCCCGAAAGCCATGCTGCGATTTGAACAAGGCTTGGTGGGCATCACACCGCCCCAAGCCTTGGAACATGCCACTTTTCAATGAACACTGCTCATGCGATGCAACACTGCTGGTGCGATTAAAAGTACGTCCTTCATCGTGACGGACGCCATCTGCACAACCGCGTGCCACTGCAGCTAGTGCCTCGACTGCCGATTCAACCATGAATGAAAACGATTAGATTTTTCCGTCGAGTCCCATCTGGTAATATTTATGGGTAATCGAGTCCTGGTTTTCCAACAACCAGTCGATCGATGGCTCACAGGTCATGGCTTTGTGGATCGCTTGGGCCATAGCCTTACGGTGGATGTCAAAGAGCGCTTTGTGGTCGAGATTATCATCATCGATCACGCCAGGATTAAGCCAAACGCTACAGATAATACCCAGATCGTTAGCTTTTTCTTTCGGTAGATCACCAGCACGCACGGCATCCAACACTCCGTTGGCGATCGCGGCTTGCACTGTTCCCATCAAGATATTGGTATAGCGACTGTTCTTGACGGTCACTTTACTGACACAAAGCGTCACAGGCCTTACTTGGATGTCTGTATTGAGGATCGCGAATACTTTTGAATGGCCCATCGACTGATCGCCAGTCAACGTGGCAAGAGCCGTACCCACAGGCCCATCCAACTCACCAATCACAACCTCAGGCTCTGCCGCCGTGAAGGGTGGACCACCAGCAACAAGCGATTCACCGGTTCGGAGGACGATACGATCGGACATGAAATGACTCCTGAGTCAGTGACAGATAGGGAAGAATTGCAAAGGACTTAGCATCCAGTAGAGCGGGATAACCTACAAAGCACCTACTGACAATTCAACAGGCAGACGATTCTCTCCGCCCAGCAGGTCATCCAGAACACAGTCATCCTGCGGTGTCTTCTTGTGAACAGAGTCAAAACAAATTTCAGCAGCCGAAGCGAAGCCATTCGCGCTCTATCGAGCTGAACAAGTGTTCTTGATTTCGCGAGGATTATTAACGCGAGACAGGTGGTTTTTGAGACACGACAGAATAACGAGCAGAGGCAGAACACCTTTTCGCTGAGAAACGCCTCTGTTTCGTCGAAAAAAAACACGTTTCAAGCCAAGAATCGCCCCCTGCTGCTAGAATTCCAGCCTGAAGTATTTTGAGGAGGCAAACACCTCGTAACAGCTGCCAAGAGCCTCGAACGAGAATCATCTAAGACACTGTTTCGAGCCATTGCCTAGAAACAGCACGATGGGGAAAACAACTTAATGACGGACGAATCAAAATCGGAATCGCCACTCGAGGGCGAGTTGGTAACGCCAGCCAGCGAGTCCAGCCAACCAACCCCGGTCGCTCCTCCCCGTGAACGAGTGGAAGTGACTGCCAACAATGCCGCCCGGATTATCAGCAGCCTGCCGGCGAAAGTCGGGACGATCAAAGCCGAGGTAAGTAAATGCGTGGTTGGGCAGGAGCAAAACACCGAGGCAATTCTGTACGCGTTGTTCTCTTACGGCCACTGTCTTCTTGAGGGCGTACCCGGCTTAGGAAAAACCTTACTGGTCGGTGCCATCTCAAGAGTCCTGCACCTTCAATTCAAACGCATCCAGTTCACCCCTGATTTGATGCCACCGGATATCACAGGAACCGACATTCTTCAGGAAGAAGAATCTGGACACCGTGAGTTCCAGTTTGTTCGAGGTCCAATTTACACACAGATCCTGCTAGCTGATGAAATCAATCGTACTCCACCCAAGACTCAGGCAGCCTTGCTGGAAGCCATGCAGGAACGAACGGTCACAGTTTCAGGCCGCACGGATCAATTACCAGAACCTTTTCTGGTACTGGCCACCCAGAACCCGATCGAACAGGAAGGCACGTATCCCCTACCCGAGGCTCAACTCGACAGATTTCTCTTTCAGTTGCAACTTGGCTATCCGACACACGAGCAGGAAACGCAGATTGTTGCAGGGCACTCATTCACTCCGCTGGACGGTTTAAAGCCGCAACTTGCCTGGCACGAGGTAATGGCGTACCGCGATGCAATCTCGCACATACCGGCGGCCGCCAACGTCATTGACTATGCAACGCGGCTAGTGAGAGCCACCCGGCCTGGAACACCTGATATCGCGTCTGGAGTAGCAAACTGGATCCGCTGGGGAGCGAGTCCTCGCGCCAGCCAAAACCTGATTTTGGCAGGTCGTGCTCGAGCGGCCTGTACCGGACGGTTCAATGTTGCCTGTGAAGATATCGAAGCGGTAGCCCCGATGGTTTTACGACACCGCATCATCCGCAGTTTCCAAGCTGACGCGGAGCAAAAAACCACTGATGACATTATTCAGCAATTGATTGCCGAAATCCCAAAAAATGCTCCTAAGTCGAAGAGGTAGCATGCATGGCGGCTCTTGAGCATGATCGACTGATTGAACGGTTTGACCCCAAGGTCATGTCGTTGCTTCATACGCTGGACATGAAAGCCCGATACCTGGTGGAGGGTTTTCTAGACGGCATGCACCGCAGTCCATTCCATGGCATCAGCGTCGAATTCAGCGAATACCGTGATTACCAACCTGGTGATGATCTCAGGCACTTGGACTGGCAACTTTATGCACGCAGCAACCGACTGTGCATTAAGAAATACACGCAGGAGACGAATGTTCGTGTGTATGTCGTCATCGATACCAGTGGCTCAATGAAATACCGCGGTAGCGACGCATGGGGATCGAAGCTGGAGGTATCCAAGACGCTGGCGGTTGCTTTAACATCAATGATGCTTCGACAAAACGATGCGGTGGGCCTGCTGACACATCAAGAACCCTCCGACGCGGCGACGTTCATTCGCCCGTCTCAAAAGCAAAGTCAATTCAACACCATCATCCAGCAACTCCAGGATTTACCTGCCGCAGGGAGTGAACGGCTTGCTGATTTGCTGCAACACATGATTCGCCTGATCCATCGCCGCAGCATCGTGCTGTTCTTTTCTGATTTGCAGGAAGAATCAGAGGGTATCACGGAAGCATTTCAACAACTGAAATTCCTTGGTCATGAGTGCATGATTTTTCAGATTTTGGATCGCGATGAAGTGGAATTTCCATTTTCGCAACCTGCTGTTTTCCAGGATTTGGAAAATGGGCAACGGCGAATGATTGATCCCGCCGGAGCACGAACCAACTATCTGAAACGTTTCGATGCTTTCATGGCCGAGTATCGTGACTTGTTCCATTCACTTGAAATGCCGCATTGTGTGGTGAGGACCGATACAGAACCGTGGGAAGCTCTGACTCTTTTCCTTAAAGAACGCCGGCGGTTGATGTAAGCATGAGTTTGCTGTTTCCAATCATGGCGTTCGGAAGCCTGTTAGTCGGGGTACCGATCTATCTGCACCTCCGCAGAAAGGATGAGAAGAATCTCGTTGAATTCCCAACCCTGCGATTCCTTGATGACCAACCCGTAGCCCGAGTACGTCCAATGTGGCCACGCAATTGGCCACTCATGCTGCTGCGAATTATCGGCATGCTACTGCTGATTGCTGCTTTCACATGGCCCTACTTCAGCAATGAGCAAACCGTCATCGTTGAAGAGAGTCGTGTCTATATCCTCGACAATACCCTGAGTGCTCAGACGCGAGGCGGCTTCGAAAAATCGCGAAACCGGTTGGCTGAGGAAATTGAATCTTCGGACATGAGTACCCAAATCGGCGTGATCGAACTTGGATCCACCACCCAAATCATGGCTCGTCTCGGTGATAAAAAACCAGCAGCGGCCTTGGCTGTGAGAGACATTGAACCTGGCTCCGAACGAGGAGACTTTGTTGATGCGTTTCGGACGGCCGCCGAAATGCTTGGTGATTCGCTCGGTGCCAAACGCCGCATCGTACTAATGAGCGACTGCCAATCAAACCAATGGCTGCTGGATGCCAACTCACCTCCCTTTCTCAAGGACATCGAGGTGGAAATAGCCGACCCACCAGAAATCGAAATCACGAATTTTTCTCTCTCTGCTCCGCGAGCTCGACGAGTTACCCGAGATGGTGATTCGTGGGTAGAAGTAGGAGTCACGGTCACGTTGCAGGGAGACCACGGCCCAAGCGAAATCGTTTTTCGTGACCGCGGCCGAGAGATGGAACGTGTGCAACTGGAACCAGCATCCAACAAGGACGACAAGACTGCGGGAGAAAAAGATGCCGCAGATAGCCCGATCACATACGGCACCGCGTTCGCTCAGTGGAAAGTCAATCCAACCGAATGGACTGCGGGGGAAATCACAATTGAGGGTAACACTGATGATTTGGTCGGAGACAACCAGGTGTTTTTTTCACTCGCTCCCGTACGCAAGGGAAAGGTTGAGCTAATTGCAGATTCCTTGTTCCTTCGCCGCGCATTGAGTCCCGAAGTCATGTCGGACCGCTGGGACATCAACCGCGTTAACGAGGACTCGCCGATTGTTCGCTCTGCAGAAACAGCCCCCGACGTTCTTTGCCTTGAAAGTCATCGCCTGCAATCCGCAGACGTACGTTCAACCGTCAGAAGTGACCTGAGTGCAGGACGTGGTGTCATTCTGTTTGTCGACAAAATCACGCCCGTAATATCCGGCTTTCTGCGGGAAATGGGAATCGAGGAAGGGGCATCACAACAACAACCCACCGAACCGGGTACGTTTCGATATGTGTACGCCGAACATCCCATCTTTGCACCTTTTCGCACGACAGAACTTGGCGATCTGGCTGAGGTGGAATTTAAGAACTATCGACGTCTGAAGGTCAAAGATGCTACATCGCTTGCGTTCTCCGCAGCAGGCGACCCTCTTGTTTTCGAATCGAACGCAGGGCCAGGCCGATTAATTGTATTTGCTTTTGCCTTTGATCGCAGTGACACTAACTGGCCCATCCAACCAACATTCATCCCCTTCCTTGACCAGACTTTGCAATACGTCCGAGGGGAAGCAACAACAGAAACGTTTTTTGAACCGGGGGAATCAGTGGTCTGGGATTTACCCGCAGGCACGCAAGCGAAAAACATCGTCGTTGCACCGCTTGATCCAGGTACGATGGGAATCGCCGATGGCATCGCTCCCATCATCGTTGAAGTCGAGGCCCGCAAAGCAAGCTTCCCTTTACCATCACAACCCGGGCACTTCTCTCTACGCTATGACTTGGCCGATTCGCTCGGAGCAATTCTAGATGTGAACCCATCACCCCTCGAATCCGAACTGGTTTACGAATCTGAACCACGAGTCCTCGAAAACTGGGGACGGAGTACCGATGATGATGCAAGTGAACTCGCCCCCAACAAACCGCTTGCATCGGACCGTCTCACCGCCATCAGGCTGAGCAAGATGGAAGCATTACAACAGATGAATTGGTGGTACATCTTAACCGCCGCCATGGCTCTGTTGATGGTGGAAACCATCTGGGGCGTCCAACAAGAGAAATGAACGCTCAACAAAGCGACCTTAACAACGCACTTTACTGAAATGAACAAGATGCCTCCGCGGTCAACGCCATGATTTCCCCGCCAGCAACAAGCTTGCCCCAACAACAGCAACGAGCCTGATTTTCCTGCATCACAACCCAATCGCACCTGTGATTGCAGTTTTTTTTTAAAATTTCCCACAACAACTGAACCACTACAATCTTAATTGTTGTCGCTCGTCTCACCGTTAGCCCAAAGTCAACCCCGTGATCCATCATCTGCTGGAAAGACGCATCGCCGCAAAAGCTCACTCGAGCAAATGGGAAACTGCAATCAAGCGAACCGCAACTTTGCTATCCATCCTATCGGCACTCTTGCTCACGTTTGGATTAATGGCATATTTCGGTGTCATCCAAAGCACAACCCTGTTTTTCCTGTTAGCTGCCTGCAGTTGCTTCGCAGTAGGACTTGCGTGGCTGGTGTGTATCATCCTGGTGGTTGAGCGTCGCATGGATCGCAAGACACTTGCGGCAGCAGTCGAACATGACCATGACATGCTGCAGGATCGCCTCAACACTGTTGTGGAACTTGACCAACGCATCACTGATGACCGTTCAGCAGCCATGTACCGTAACGCAATTGAAGAACAAGCGACTGGACTTGTTCCGAAACTGCGACCCGCAAATCCGCTGAAAAAACGATCAGTAAACGTTCACCTTCTCGTCATGCTGCTTTTAGGAATATTGGCGGTCAACTTCTATATAGCAAAGAGTCCCCTGCAGACGTTAGCTGCAAACGAAGCAAAAGCAGAAGACGAAGCGAAAGAACAAGCACAGGAAAACAACCTCCAACCTCTTGTCATTCCAGATGAAACACTTACTCCACCGATAGACCCGGAGGAGCAAGCGAGTAGCAACTGGGGCGAAATTCGCATCAGTGAGCCCGGACGCGACCTCCGCATCACGGTACACGAGGATGTGCCGCTACTGATCGAAGCAGCATCGGACCGCCCCCTGGCAAGCATCACATGGCAAACGCAAGTCAATGATTCGGAGGCGGTCACGCGTCCCTTGCCAGAACTTGAGGACCCCCGTTACGCGGTTTACCAACCCACCCTGCACCCCAAGCAACTCGGCCTGAAAGAATGGGATGTAACCCGTTATCGTGCCACCGCAAATGCGATTGACGAAACGCAGTATGGCTCATCGAGTTACTTCGTCGAAATCGTCCCTGGGGCAGAGGCTTTAAAACAATTGCCAAACGCTGGATACGAAAGTCTGGAGGAATTAACAGACCTGATCCATCGACAACAGCAAGTGATCCGCAGCACGGAAAAGCTGACTGACCCCGAGGATACCGACCAACAGAAAACCATGGACTCTCTTGCCGAGCGAGAAAGTGGCCTGTCGTCCGCAGGTAGATCCGTGCAGAAACAACTGTCCGGAAGGTTGGATCGAGAAACCCTTCGCAAGTTTGCAGCATCGATTGAGGCTGCAAGCACTGAGTTCACCAACGCCGAGACGGCGCTTCTTGAACGTGCACAAGCGGAAGCTGAGCAAACCGAAGAGTCTGCACTGATGCATCTGGTCGACGCCCGCCGTGAACTGGCGAACCTGATCGAACAACATCCCGAATCATTCGCAGGATCTACTTTGAATGAACTGAAGGACCAGGTGACTCTGTCCGCAACAGAAGCTGATCCTGAACTTGCGAAACTGCTCAAGAAACTTGCCGAAGAAGCTCACCAAGTGAATGAAGCATCACGCGGCCTCAATGAACTGCTTGAACGGCAGGAAACGTTAGCCCAAGAAGCTGACAATATCGGGAAAGGACTCAACCCAAAACTGCGTTCACCCGAGCTCTCAACAAAACAAAATGACATCGCTGTTCAATTCGAGTCACTTCGCAAGGAGTTTCCAGAAGCATTCCAAAATATGCAAGCTCTATCGGATAAAACAGCAGGCAGCATGTCACGAGCATCAAATAAGTTGTTGGAAAATCCGACTTCCGCAAGTGATTCAGTGATACAGGCGAAGAACAACCTGCAAAAGTTGAATGAGGCAATTGAACAACGCCAGAACGATTACGAACAATTCCAAGCCAACTCACTGCAACAACGGATCGCCGCAAATCAAGAAGCCTACCGCGACATCGAAAGATCCGCTGAAAAACCCAACACAGCAGAAATCAGCAAAGCCGTTGACGAAACACAAAAGCTAATGCAGGAGATCCCGGACAACCTCGGAACCAACAATGCGGAAAACAATGCTGCCACGTCCGACAATCAGCAACTGACTGGGACTGAAACTGCCTCAAACAAAGACAACGGGCAAACCGAACAGGCCCCACAAACTGAGTCGGTCGCCGAAACCAAAAATCAAATCCAACGGCAAACCGAAGATCTACAGAACATAACGGATGGTGAGCAACGGGCAGAAACGGCAAAGAATATTGATAAGTCTCTCAGCAAAATTGCAGAAGCATTGAAACAGGAAAATGCCAAACGACAACAAAACCTTGATCAGAAGCAAATGGCATCGCAATTGAAACAATTGCAAGAACAATCCGAGGCAATGCAAAGTGCAAGAGAATTTGTTCAAGAGGCGATCAACCGTGAAGAAAACATCCAGAGTAAAGCGACAGAAAACCTAAGCAGCAGAAATCAGTTCCAAAATCTCGCTAGAGAGCAATTACTGCTTGAAGAAGACATGGCAACCGCACGGGAAGAAAACCCAGGTGGTTTTGAAGGGGTAGCCAGTCAATCTGACAAAGTGCAAAAGGAAATGCAGCAGACCACTCGTGCACTAAACGCCAAGCAAGAGAACGCGCCCAACGCGAGCAAGCAAGCCGTCGAGTCACTAGAACAAATTGACCAATCACTTGCGAAACAACAAGAGCAGACTGAAAGTGCGCAGCAAGAACAAATCGCGCGACAGATGGAACAACTGATCAATCAGCTGAGCGAAATTGAGAAAAAGCCCGATGACTTCTCAACTGCGGAAAAACAACAGACAGCGGGACAATGCCAATCCGTTGGCTCACTCGCATGCAAGAATCCTGGAAGCAGCGGAGCGGGTGGACAAGCCGCCGGCTCTGGGTCGCCACCGCCATCTGATGCAAACCAACCCAATCAGGAACCGCCGACACCAAACGATTCACAAACGGCGGAAACATCTCCACCATCTAAACCTGACGGCCAACCTTCCCCCACGGGCCAAGCCTCGGCAACTGGTTCTCCTTCTCCAACTGGTTCTCCTTCTCCAACTGGGGCTCCTTCTCCAACTGGGGCTCCTTCCCCGACAGGTTCCCCTTCCCCGGCAGGTTCTGCAGGCGGCAACCAGACTCCAGAGCAGGCGTTGCAAGACGCGACTGAACGTTTGGCTGAGTCAAACGGCACCGAAGAAACGAGCGAAGCTGCAGGCGACCTTAAAGAACAGATGCAAGGCTTGGCGAAGGCGATGGGTATGCAACCCGGAGCGGGGCAAGCATCTGGCAAGCAAGGAAACGAAGGCAAAAAGTCCGCAGGCCAGGGCGATTCACTCAGTCCCGGTGGACGTGAATCACTGTCTCGGGGGCTTGCCCAACTTGAGTCCGCTGCCCGCCAAGGTGAGAAAGGCAGCCTGACACCTCAAGCTGGACGCGCGTTACGCGAGAACGGACTGGCAGACATCGTGTCGGGGATACAAGGCCAGTATGGCTACAACGATGGCACTCAGGTTTTGATTCAAAAAGTCAAACAGGAACTTGAAGGTCCCAAAATAAACATCGACCTGAAAACAGTGAATGAACTCCGGGCGCAGATTCAAAAAGCTCAGCGTGATTTCGTGATCAAAGCTGATGCACCAGAAGAACCAGAGTCAACTCTTCGCAATGATCCAGCCAAATATCCATCGGCCTATCGCGAATCAATCCAGACCTACTTTCAAGCCCTTTCTGAAGACAAACCGCAATAACGCATGAGTGAGCTTTCTTTTCAATTCCCAGCAGCTCTTTGGTACTGCGGTCTCGCGACCGTCGGTGTGCTGCTGTGGTGCGGACTGGCGTTACGTCGGCGAGGCATTCCGCGGAGCCGCATGGCGATCATACTTACATTGCGCATGATCTTTTTCCTTGCCTTGGTATTGCTCGTATCGCGCCCGGTCTGGACCTCGCCAGAGCCGGAAGCAGACACCCGGAAACACATCGCATTGCTGGTGGACCAAAGCGAAAGCATGTCGGTACTTGAGGGCAACACGAGTCGGTATCAACAAGCAGTGGAGTTTGCCCGAGAAACACTTTTGCCCATGGTCGACCAATCCGAATTGCAAGTGCAACCTTTTCTGTTTGCTGATTCCGCAAAGGCGGTTGACGGTGCCACCCTTGCCTCGGCTACAGCCAACGGTCAAACCACCAACCTCGGCCAAGCGATCGTCCAAAGCGTTGTGACTGCAGACCCTCCGCCGCTGGCCGTAATCGCACTGACCGACGGAATCCTAACCAAAACCCAAGATCACAATCGTGCGATCTCCGTCGCAGTCAACCGACAGGTGCCGATCATCAGTGTTGGATTTGGTAGCGAATCCGGGGGACGAGTCATGGGCATTCAGGACATCGACGCCCCGTCCATCGTAGAACCAAGCCAAAAATTCAAAATCAGTGCCAATGTTCGGGCAACTGGTGAAGCGTTGCCAAAATTCGAAGTGCTACTGTTGCGAGATGGACAACTGATAGACCGTCGACAAATTGAATCCTTTGATGGCCCCAGGACGTGGAACGAAACATTCACGGCGACTGCCGAACCCGATGGAGTTCACACCTACGAAATCAAACTGATGCCGCCGGCAGATCAATCCGTTGTGATTTCCACTTCACAAATGACCAAGGCCGTCAGAAGCGTATCATCAAAGGAAATACGAATCCTGTACGTGCAGGGTGGACTGACTTGGGACTACAAGTTTGTTCACATCGCGATGAGCAAAGACCCCACCATCCGCTTGACCGGGCTGAGTCGTACTGCCAACGCTTCCCGGTTTTTTGAGAGTGTCCAAAGCGATGTTGACGTGATCAACGGCTTCCCCAACACACTCGACAAACTCAATGAATTCCGAGTCGTAGTCTTGTCGAACTTGCGTCCGGGAGACCTGACCACGAACCAACAGGAACTACTGGCCAAATACTGTGGTGAATTGGGTGGTGGTGTTCTCATGATCGGTGGGCAACAAACCTTCAATGCGTCGTGGCGAGACAGTCGCCTTGAAGACTTGCTGCCAGTCGAATTTGCTGTACTGAGCAACAACCGCAGGGGTCAGAATTTTTCAGTGGACCTAACACCCAACGCACTCAAGCATCCCATCTTCCAAATCAGCGATGATGTTTCCACGGACGAGGCGTGGCAAAACTTACCCATGTTTACCAACCGGGCGATCGTTGAAGATGTCAAAGCAGGGGCCGAGGTTTGGCTGGAAAGCCAAGGTGGTACGGGGCACCCGGTGCTAATGGCATCCCAACGCTACGGTAACGGCGTGGCCAGCGTGATCTGCATGCAGAACTTTTGGCGCTGGCGATTGGCACGGACCAGTGACCCCCGACATTATGATCGTTTTTGGCGGCAACTTTTCCGTTATCTGGCGGATGCCGGCCGGAATTCTGTGACCCTGAACATCGTCGACACATCACCTGCTCCCGGAGATGAAGTTGAGTTGCTCATTGAACAGCCAGCTGCGTCCGGATCAGCGACTGCTTCCGACAGCAGTTCAACTGCCGTCAACGAAGCACGCCTCACGGTTGTTGGCCCTGACCAAAGTGAAGTTTTGAACATCATGGTCAACATCGAACCGGGACGTCCCACTGCAACACGTTTCATGGCAAACGAAAGCGGCATGTACAACGTTAATCTGCAGCTCAACGATGGCACCCTGCTGGCAAGCCGAGATATTCAGGTCAAAGAGATCGCAGCAGAATTGGTGTCCACATCCCGGAAAATGGAACTACTTCGACAATTCGCCGCAGTCAGCGGTGGAATCGCCATGGAGTTCGAAAAGACTGATGAACTAGCGGACGAGCTCAAGAAGCTCCTTCAACCCGAGGAACAACTCGAAACGCAGCGAACCTATGTCCTGCCAGCAGGAATGAACGGCTGGATCCTTGCATTGCTGCTCGGTTGCCTGTCACTGGATTGGCTGTTTCGAAAACGTTGGCAGATGCTGTAAGATCCCTCAGGAACAACTCTAAAACAAAACATGCTCATGCTCATGCTCAAAACATTTGTGCCGCGGTGCCTGCTGGTTTGCTTCATCATGCTGCTGGTGCTTCCATCGACAGCTCAGTCGCCAAACGGCAGCGATGAGCAAGTTGACCCCAATACGTCCTTTTTCATGGGACGAATCCGATACAGTCGCAATAACGGCAACGATTGCTCAGGGGTCGGTGAAAACATGACCCGGATTGTTTCAGAAGTTTCCACGATCCGAATTGGACGTGAGACGGTCGTTGCCTTCACGGATCCCAAAATTTTTGAAACTCCATTCCTGTTTATGAATGGGCACAACGATTTTGTACTGGGAGATGATGAACTTGAAAGCCTGCGAACCTACCTTGAACACGGTGGTTTTTTATTCGTCTCCGGGTGCTGTACCAACCCGGACTTCCCGGCGGCATGGCGACGTGAAATGACTCGTCTCTTCGCAGACACAAAAACCAAGGTGCTGCCTTACGAGCATCCCATTTATCGCTCTTTCTACAAGCTCACCCGGGTTCCCAGCTTGCACAGAAATGTAGATGTCCACCTCGAAGGACTCTTCTATGAAGGTCGTTTGGTAAGCGTGATGTGCGAAGACGGACTGTGCTGTGCATTCAGCATGGGCAACCGCTGCAACAAAGGGCGCGGGGTATCACCGGAGGATGGACGGCAGTTAGCATTGAACCTTGCTGTGTATGCGATGACGCACTGAGCTGTGTATGCGATGACGCACTGAGCTGTGT
>CAXGRW010000007.1:0-27453 GCA_964012125.1 uncultured Rhodopirellula sp. | reverse complement strand
CACCCGACGCTGGATTTCCGCCATTTCTAGATGGGCATCTACTTCTTCATCGATCTGGATCAGGTATCCACCTTTTCGCAGGTCTTCGACGGCGTCTCGGGTTGAACGATGCTTCACGGGTGGAAACACTCTTGCACACGGATGGTGTTGGGAACCAGATCAGGAAGGGTAGGATAACCGCGTCTGGCAACATAGACTAACGATACTCGTGTATCGGTCATCTTGCCCATCCCATCCACAACCACTTGAAATACGTATGTTGGACAGCAATCCAATTCCATCTCCGGAACTTTTAAGCGTTACCGAAATTCTAGAGCAGAAAAGCGATGTTTTGGTCGCTGGTCTGACGGAAGAGGGTAGCCTTTCGTCAACATTGGATACGATTGATAACTTGACCGGGGGCTGGGTCAAGCGTCTGGTGGACGAAGGCGAAATACGTGGAAAAACAGGAGAGTTGACTCTGCTCGCCTCTCCGGCCGATACGGGGCCCCGAATGCTTCTCATCGTAGGCTTGGGCTCGAGTGAACCCGACAGAGACTTGGCGTTTGAGTCGGGTGCCATGCTGGTTCGTCGCTTAGGCGATCGGCAACGTGAAACAGTTGTCGTTGCATTGGGTGAGTCTTTCCCCCAAATTACCCATGATGCACTGGTTGCCGGTGCTCTGTCAGGATGTGAGCAACAGGCGATTTATCAATCCGAGCCAGCATTGCGGGTTCCTGAGAAGATTCTGTTTCATGGTGTCTCCCAAGAAGATCTCCAGCGGGGGCAAGCGATTGGTGAATCTATTAACCAAACACGGCGTCTGGTGAATGAACCGCCTGCGGTTGTCTTTCCCGAAAGTTTTGCCAAAAAAGCTATTGCTCTATTTGAGGGAAGCTCTGTCAGCGTGGAAGTTTGGGATGAGCAGCGATTGATTGCTGAGGGCTGCAGGGCCATTCTCGCGGTGGGAGCAGGATCATCCAAATCGCCCCGACTATTAATCTTGAGGTACAACGGGGGTGGATCAGAAAAGCCACTGGCTTTGGTCGGAAAGGGTGTCACCTTTGATAGTGGGGGGCTATCGCTTAAGCCCAGTGCTGGAATGCTTGACATGAAATGTGATATGGCGGGTGCAGCTACCGTGGTCGGCGCCATGCATGGAATTGCCAAGCTCGGACTGAAACGTAATGTCATCGGATTTTGTGGACTTGCCGAAAATATGGTCAGCGGTGATAGCTACAAATTGGGGGATGTGATTGAGACACGAAGCGGAAAAACGATTGAGATTCACAACACGGACGCCGAGGGTCGTGTGGTGCTTGCCGATACGCTCGATGTAGCGATCCAGCATGAGCCACGAGCGATGGTTGATCTTGCCACGCTCACGGGTGCCTGTATGGTGGCTTTGGGAACGGATATTGCAGGTTTGATGACAAACGATCAGGGAGTTTGTGACGAAATCCAAGCCGCTGCTGGAACGGAGGGGGAACCTGTGTGGCAACTGCCAATGTTCGATCTCTTTGACGAAAAAGTCAAAAGTAAAGTGGCAGATATTAAGAATGTTGGTGAGGGCCGCTGGGGTGGCGCCATCACGGCCGCCAAGTTTCTTGAAAACTTTGTGGGCGACGTGCCTTGGGTTCACATCGATATCGCAGGTCCCGCATTCGCTGATGGGGCCAAGCCATCAAGGGATGCCGGTGCGACTGGCGTGATGGTACGAAGCTTGATCCGCTGGGTTGAGAACAGCGATATCTAAGAAGCTGCCTCTCGTCGAAAACAGCAAAACAATCACGCACTTCGTTGACGTCAATGAAGTTGCGTCACTTGGTTCCTGGCCAGAATTTTTTCCACTTGCTTTCGCCAGCTTTCACCGCTGCTTCACTATCGTCTCCGACTCGTTGGTTCGTTCCCTCTAGTTTTGAGGCCAATTCACGGATTGCATGAGTGATGCCTGCTCGAGGTGCTTGTACGATCAACGGCACACCATTGTTGCGGACTTCAACCATGGTTCGATAATCGTTAGGGAGCAATGCGAATACTTCTCGCCCCAACGTTTCCTTTGCTTTCTTCAAGCTGATTTGGCCGGATTCCAGACCCGCGCGGTTCACGACGATCTCAACCTTATCCTTGAGGTCGTCCATTTCCTCGAAACTCATCATCAGACGGACGACATTGCGTAAGCAGGGCAGGTCCAACTGAGTCACCAACACAACTTTGGATGCACTTTCAATTGCAGCCATGTCAATCAGACTGTAAGTCTTCGACAGATCGATAATCAGGTGTGTGAAGGATGCTTTCAGCAGCCCGATGACTTTGTGTATGTTGTCTGCGGTGATCGTGTTGGTGTCATGCAGTTCAACTGGTCTGGGAAGCAGATACAGCCCACTGCTATGTTTGGTGAGTGATCGCTTCAGCAACTGGATGTCGAGGCGGGACACATTCTGAACAACATCAGCCAGCGTAAAATCAGGGATTGAGTCCAGGAATACATCGGTGTCGCCGAGTGCCAAATCAAGATCCAGCAAGGCAACGCTGTTCAGGGTGTTCTCTGCAAGCACGCAACCTAGGTTCACGGCCGTGCTTGTGGTACCCACTCCCCCTGTTGCACCTGCAATGGCGATCACTTCACTGCTACGAACCCCACCGTCCATCGCACCAAATCTTTGGTGACTGACATGCTGTAGTGCCCCAGACAAGTCCTCATCTGAAACTGGAAGCATCAGGAATTCTCTCGCTCCCGCACGAATCGTTTTAAGAATCAGTTGTCCATCGGCATCACGACTCGCAGCAAGAATTGCGGTTCCAGGAATTTCGGTTGTCAGTCTCTCGATCAGTTCAACCGCCTGATCGGGATTGCTGTCGAGTGCTACAACGCCGACATCCGGGTTCGTCTGCTCCAGCACATCCGGAAAGAACTCGTATCGTGAACAGTCAGCCTCCAACCACACCATATCCAATCCCAAAAGCATCCCCTTGAGGGATTCACGTGTGGCGTCGTTTGGGTCGACGAGGGCGATTCGTAATACGTTACTCATGCGATTGCTTGCTCATTGTATGTCTGACGACTTGCAGCGCGAGCGATTGTAAATATATTTCTTGTCTTTCTTTCGCTACTTCAACGGTGGTGCAGTAATGGAGATTCCTTCACCTACAATGACCGGTGCCTCACCGGGGACGATAGCTCCCGGCGGAATGGCCTCCTCGTGTCTGAATTGTCCCGGCATGACTTCCGGCATCACACTGTAGCCACCGCCTCCGTTGTTGCAGTTATCACCCCCCAGCAAGTTGGGAACTTCGATGTGACCGCGAATGTACAAATCGGTATCTCTAGGTGACATTGAATTGAGGCCCGGTCCGCCTTGTGGCACTTGGTGTGGATCCAACGCTTCGACTAGTTCAGGGGTGACCGTGATCAACAGTTCGATATCGTTTCTGGCTTCAGTGACCCGTCGAAAGGCTGCGCCGATGTAGGGTAACTCGCCAAAGAACGGTGTAGATCGCGAAACGGCCTCGGTGCGGCTTTGAAGCAGCCCCGCGATCGCGAAAGTCTGCCCTGCCTGCAACTCGACAGCAGTTTCAACATAGCGAGAGCTGAAAGCAGGAACATCAATTCCTTCTGCGCTGATCGAACGTGATGGGTCAGGTTCTGTCACCTCGGGGCGGACTTCCAAACGAATTCGACCAGGGCCGACGACGAATGGAAGAAAGTCGACAGCGGTACCAAATTCCTCGTAGTTCACAGTCACCGAATTGTTGCTCGGGACAATGTAGGGAACACGTCCACCCACGTTGAACCTCGCCGGGCGACCGTGCGTCGCCACAACTGTCGGCTCAGCAAGGAACTTGATCAGATCCTGTTTGCGTAAGGCTGAAATCAAAGCCTGGAAGTCACCAGCGCTGGTGAAAAGCTTGTTCGTTACGGCGAGACTGGCTCCTGCCGTGGGGATGGCGGTGGTGCCGCTCGTAGCAGCTCGGATCAAGCCACTCGGTGCAGAATAAAAGAAGGAACCCGTGGAAACGCTGCCCCAGTCGATACCAAGATCTCGCAGTTTCGTACGAGACACTTCCATGATTTTTGTGTGCAACAGAACTGTCTGGACTCCAACAACACGAATGTTGTTGACGACTGTTGTGTAGAACTGCTCTGTAATTGCTACGGCTCGGTCGACATCATCTACGCTGGTTACCGTTCCGGAAATGATTGCGCTATCCTCGATTGGAATGACCTTCAGAGTCGCCAACGGAAGTTGGCTTTTCAAAATTCCTTCGAGCTGCCTCGCATCGGCCATCACAATGACGTCCACGGTGTAAAGCTGGTCATTGGTATCCCAAAGATTCAATTGCGTCGTGCCAGGTGTCTTTGCAAAGATCTGAATTTGATTCTGAGAAACCGGAGTCGCCCCGACGACCAATTCGTTGTAAACCTGAAACTTTGGGATCCGTTCTTCAAGAGTCAGGATGCGGCTACTTTTCACAATCATTTCAACCCGTTCGGAGGGTTGAGAGATATTGTGGGCAACAGCTGACCCGGTCGAGGTCAAAACACCCGGTGCGGTCTGGGCGTAAATCGGCCGAGGGCACGCGACGGAGATCGTCGTGGCAATCAATACTGCGGCCGAGAGCCGTGCCATCAATCGGTTCGTTTCCATCGCTGGGTCATCCTTGCTGGACCAAATTCGAATCCGTTCGAATTCTGCCCTACCAAGTGAGGAAGTTCTCACTGCAGTGGCGACAGAGGTCAGTGCGTTTAACGGTTGTAAAATGAAAGGTTGTTGCCAGAATCAGCTGTCACTTGATGGGCTGACCCAAATAATCTCAGTAGGAAAAAATCCCCGAACCCAACGAGTTTGCGTCAGTTTCCCTCATTCGAGGGTGGCTGTAAGAATGGGCTGTCGTTCCCATTCAGTCTCTGGCTATCGTCATCTTGTTGGACTTGCACAGGAAGCGTGCCGGTCATTGGCTTTTGTGGTTCCGCCTCCTCGGCCCCCACTTGCCCGATTAGTACCGGTAATTTGCCGTCCACAATGTAGTACTCCAGCATTCGTCCTTCGACGAGTTTGAACATGGTAAAGCCCTCGACTTTGTCTGCGGCGACTACTGGTTCAACAGTGACCACTGCTTGCCGTTGTTGTCGAGCTGCTTCTCGGTCCTGTCGAGCTGTTTCAATTTTCTGTCGAGCTGATTCTTCTTCCTCAAGCCGCAATCGCTCTTCTTCTTTTTCCAGTTCCATTCGATGGTTTTCGATCATTGCGAGAAACGCGGCAGCAGCTTCGTTTGAGCCATCCTCGAGGGTGTGAGCTTGATCGCTAGCCTTGTGCAACTCAATGTCCGCCAGTTCTTTCGCATACGACCATGCGTCTTTGTCTTTCTCGGGGATCAGTAGTTGCAGATATCTGGCAGGCTTCCCACGCTCATCATCAGTGCGTCGTGATGTGTCTCCGTCGATCGAGAAGACACGGATTCCCATAAAGACTGTTTGTGATCCAGTTCGGGGAATGAAATCATCCTTCTCAAAGAAGCCCACAACGTCCACTCGATCCCCTGGCTGAAGCGAACTGGCAATACCAAGTCCACTGGCGTCCATATCAACAGCTTTCCAGCCATTTGGGACGCTTGTCCAGTTTTCGTCCATTAACTTGGCAAGGATGATTGGCTCGTCCTCATACAAACGTTGCTTGGCGTACTTGCCTTCGACCTCTGCCAACTGTTTGCTAACGCCCTCCGGGACCTTGTCTTCCGGCCATCGCTCTAATGCGAGCTTATCGCCTGTGATTTTTTCGCCTACATCGATCGACGCTGTGGTGACAAAGATTTCGACCATGCTGGTCGTATTCTGGTTACCCTGAGCTTTCAACCATTCGCTGGCCAGAACGGCTGCAACGGTACCGCACACGCAAGCAAGCAGAAGATAAATCGATTTATTACGCATGGCACTGAGTCGTTTGAAACGAGTTACCCGTCGGGTCTTGTGGTCAGTTCACACAGTGCATGGCACAGCGTGACCCGCCTTAAGGGGCTTTTTCGGCATAACACATTGGATCGCTGCAACCCGCAGGACCGTTGAGCTATCATCAATACGATCGGCGCTCCCAACGCAATCGGTTGGACCCACCCAATCGTTAGAAGTTGACACCGAAGTCACTCTGCCACCGCTGTTCAAACGAGCATGCCCGCAATCGCAAAGTAGGCAATTGACCCGATCGCCATTGGTATTCCGTAGGGCAGCAGGTACATGGATGGTTTTCTCTCTCTTGCGATTTCGGAGAGCTTTTGAGGATCTCGCACAGTTTTCCACTCGTGCAGAATCTGGTGTGCCATGGCAAGGTGCTTTCGCCATTGTCCACTACGAAGGATCATGAACATGGCCATGATTCCCCCCACAATGGCGGTTGCGGCAAATGCGTAGAGCGTGACTATGATGCCGAGCCAAGCTCCGACGCCAGCAAGTAGTTTGACATCACCGGCACCCATTCCACCAACATTACGGAGGACCAGAAGCAGCATCATGCCGACAAATGTGCCGAGCAAACTCCATCCCAGGCCGATCATGCCGTCTTGCATGGTCCAGTGGAGCCAGCCGCAGGCAATGAAAGGAAAAGTAAGCCAATTAGGTACTTTCAAAATTGCGCCATCGATGATTGCGGCGACAATCAGGACGACGGTAACGAACCAGACGGTCCAGTTTTCGGCAATTCCTTGAAGTAGCGTTTCCATAGTCAGTATCCCCGTGATTTGTTAGCGAGTGGTGGGTGGCGAAGGAAGCGTGGGGTGCCTTACTTCGTCATTCATGCGGTTCGACGACCGTCAGCGAGGCCCTATCAGCCAACTGAACATTGCGAACAGTAACGTCACCAGACAACAAGACAGTTGCCAGGCGTCGGCGGCTGCGTCGGCGGGCAGTAATGGGAAGTCCATGGGAGGATCCCGCAGGGGACAGAGGGTGTGCGATGGAGATCGGACCAGGAGGAGGCGTCAAGTTATCGATCTCAACGCAAACATCCCGGCGCCACGGTACGGTTCCCTCTATGCTGGAACCGTGCCGAGAAGCGACGAGATATCTTCAGTGTGCTGCCAAATATCAGCAGCAGTCGGATCAGTCACCGGAACCGGCGAGCTCATTGCCAACTTTTTCAAATTGCTCGTTTGCATTTTCACCGATGATTCCAACGGCGCCCACGCAGACAACTACGATGAGTGCCAACATAACGGCGTACTCAACTGCGGTTGGCCCATCTTCTTCTTTCAGAAAATTAACGATGCTGTCAGCGAAATTCTTCATTTCTCTCTCCTCGCGAGTGAGAAGCATATCGGGTGGATATGCGACGACGACTTAAAATGCATGACTCAACATGAATCAAGCTTTGATAAAGGGACAGCCTCGTCTCCGACTTTCGTCTGACACGCCTTGGTATGGGGACGCGGTCATGACCGCGAACTCATTTTCCCTTGGCAACCCGGCGGTCCAATACGTCGCTCATGCATTCGTGCACGATGAACAGATTGGATCCGTGGCTTTGCGCCCCGCCTTTACAGACGGTTTGCCCTTGTCCCGGGAGCAAGGCTGACCAAAACAGCTGTCATCGCGTTCGTGCGACTTGTTCCGTTTTGGCAGCGAGTCGAACAACGACTCACTCACTTATTTGAAGGGTAAGACAAAATACAGAGCTGTCAAAAAACTCTGGTCAACGAAACCTTGTCGATCAAGATGATCGTCCGAATATACGGATTGTGATCATTAGGCGGCCGCTGACTATGTTTTGGTACCACGGTCACCACCCTCTTGAAGACTATGAGCGTCGAGCCGTTGCTCGGAGCAAAATCTTGGTCCGATTGTGGTTGAAGTGGTTTGGGCTGACCATAGACTGCCCAGCGTTCAGAGCTTACTAGCGTTCAGAGCTTACTAGCGTTCAGAGCTCACCAGCAATCTGGTCTCAAGGGTGATCTGAGCTCACATGCGATGTCCATTTTTTGGACCCAGTTTTTGAGTATTGCTTATGCACGCATCCGTCAACTCGGTTTCCACCCTAGTGCGTTGTGATTCGAGTGGGCTTTTGGAGGTACCGGATCAGATCCCGAATTTCATTATTTGAAAGTGTTTCCAGAAGCCCATCCGGCATCGGAGATTTCTCAGTCAATTTATGGTCTTGGATCTTCTCCTTGTCGAAACTGAGGTTCTCGGTTGCCGTTTGGATCGAGATCGTGCGATCTGTTTCGTTGGTCACTAAGCCGTTGAAGATGCGATCGTCAGTAGTGAGCAGAATGCTCATGCGATAGTCCTTGGCAACGACCGCGCTGGGATCGACCATATTACTCAGCAGATAGTCAATGTCATTGCGATTCGATCCTGTCAGGTCGGGACCGATCTGTTCGCCTTCACCGAACAAACGATGGCAATTCTGACATAGTTTCTTAAACAATCGTCGGCCATTTCCGAGTTGGGCTTCCGCAGGCGAGGAGGTTTCCAGTGATTCTTTTAGTTGGTCAATTTTGCTTTGTATCTCATCCGGTGTCGTCCGAACCTCGCCCCATACGCGTCCAATAAGACGAGTAAGTTGAGGGTCACTGAAGCTTTTAATCTGCCTGACCTGAAACGCGGATAAGTCAGTGGCTGATATTTTCCCGTTTTCTATCGCTTGAAGCATTACTCGCGCGAATGACTTTCGAGACACAAGCATTGACATGACTTGCGGGCGTACCGGGCTGCGGAAATTGCGATACCGATCAACAAGCTTTTGTCCAATTTCAGGTTCATCAAATTGAGATAAACCTCGGGCTGCTAATAGATTTACATGCTGGTCAGAGAGGAGTTCCTCACAGATTTTTCTTGTTCCGGTTGCATCGCTTTGAATAAGGGTCTGTAGGGCTGCTGAACGTACTGCGGGTTCCCACTGCCCTTTCCCTCGTGCAATGGTTTTCAGTTCTTCGATGGCTCGACCATCGCCAAACACCACACTTAGTTCACGAACCAGATTTTCGGTTGCAGGTGACTGTTGTCTGGTAATCAGGTCCCATGATTTTGGGCGTGGAGCATTGATTCTACCTTTTAAACCAAGATTGACCCCCGTCAGGACCGTGCGTAGATAAGTACCCTTTTGAATTGCTGCATGTTTCAACAGTTGGTCAAGTACTCGCGGAAACGCATCCACTTCTTCTGCAAGACAGCGTGAAATGAGCTCCAAGGTTTTTGGGAGTTTGCAATCTTTGGCAACATCGACCAGTTCAGCAGGGTTTTGATTGGTAACAGAGATTAGTCCGTACCAAATCATCAGTGGTAGGTTGTGGTCCGCTTTATCTTCCTCGCGACTGACAAGCGCCTTGGCCAGCACGGGGCGGAAGTCGAGCGGCAGTCGTTGCAGTGTGGACGCAAGGCTCAAACGAACTAGGGCTGAAGCATCATCGTTCGCTATCGCGACCAAATGCGGCATCAGTTCTTGGGCCTGTTGTCTCACCCGTTTTCGATCAGACACAGTGGCGGTCGATGCTCCCATAGCATCATCAATCGGCCAGTCATCTGTCAGGAGGCGAATGGACCAGCTTCTGAGTGATTCATGTCTCGCCTTGGACAGCTTGCGTAATAAAGTCTGGTCAGCACCACCTAGCACATGCAGTGTCAATAATGCCTGAACCTTGGTCGTTGGATTACTTTCTGATTGTTCAAGCAGTAACTTCAATCTTGGGTAGCTGGACGTAACATCGCTTGTCTTGGCACGCCTTGCCAGTTCCAGTCTGGCTTGACGCGTATACCAGTCATTGCGGCCAGCGTGGACGTTGACCAACTCGGCTAAGGACCATGTGGTGAGATCAGTCGGTTTAGTCGTGACAGGCTTTTGTACGTTGCGGACCTTGAAAATACGTCCACTTGTTCGGTGCACACCCGTGTGTTCGTGACACTCGCCGGCATCACTCCAGTCCAACACAAAAACAGCGCCATCTGGACCAGACCCCAACTCCATACCACGGAACCATGGATCTTTTGCGAGCAGCAGGTCTTGTCCGTGCGATGCGACGTACCCTGAGCCGTTACGACTAAGAATTTCCTGATTCGCTCGTCTGCCGTGAAAGTTCAGAGTGAAAAGGCGATCGCGATAAATCGGTGGCCAATTGTCTGCTTGGTAAACCATTGTACCCGAGTGTGCATGGCCGCCGCCGTACGAGTTGGCAGTGCCGTTTCGTGATTTGGTCCAGCTTTGTCCAGTATCAAAGTGCCAGTGATCAGCATGGAAATCAATCAGCTCGTAAGTCCGACGATTTGGATCCAACACGAATGGTCGTGTGAAATGCGCACCGGGAATCAAATGCCACAGGTGTCCGTTTACAGTGTTCACGAAAAAGGCTTCACCGAGAGAATTCCAGTCATGCCCCCATGGGTTCGTCGTTCCGGTTGTGAGTACTTCTACTCGCTTTGTTTTTGGATGGTAACGCCATATCCCGCCCTCCAACGCAAGTCGCTCACCCTCAGGTGTTCCAGGCACTCCGATTTTAGCGGGGCAGGATCCACCGCATCTTCCATACAGCCAGCCGTCGGGTCCGAATTGCAAACCATTGGCAAAGTTGTGGTAGTTCTGCTGTGCAACAGTGAAACCGTCAAGAACAATTTCGCCAGCACTATCTGGCACATCATCGTGGTCGAGGTCAGGAATGAAAATCAAGTTGGGTGGGCACATCAGCCACACCCCATTTAAGCCGACTTCGATTCCGGTCAACATTTGGACATCGTCAGTAAACACAGTGCGTGTTTTGAATTGGTCCTCGGTTGTGTTGTCGAAAATGACAACTCGGTCTCGCAAGTCAAGTTGAAAACGTTGCTGCCGCTCAGCATAAGTGTAGTTCTCAGCAATCCACAAACGGCCCTTGGCATCCCAAGACATGGCGATGGGGTTCTGGACATTGGGCTCAGATGCAAAGGCTTTCGCGATGAGCCCCTTGGGCAGTTGCATGCTCGCCGCCGCCGCTTTTGCAGGCATAAGCGTTTCATCTGATAATGGTTCGCTGTTAAATAATTTGGGGAAGTCAGCCGCAGCACTGTTCATGTACAGCAGGATCAGGATCCAGAGAAACGACCGCATCACACAACTCTCTGATTACCAAGTAGGGTCTGTAAAGCCAGTAATGGCTGTCACGCAAGAAGTGGTTGAACAACTCTGCCATGCACATCGGTGAGGCGGAAATCCCGGCCTTGGAACTTATGGATCAAACGCTCATGGTCGATGCCGAGCAGATGCAACACTGTTGCGTGCAGGTCATGAACGCTTACGCCGTCTTCTGCAACGTTGACGCTGTAGTCGTCGGTGCTACCGTGGTTGACCCCACCTTGAATTCCCCCACCTGCCATCCACATGCTAAAGCAACTCGGGTGATGGTCCCTGCCATAGGATTTTTCCGTTAGCTTTCCCTGTGAATAGATGGTTCGGCCAAATTCCCCACCCCAAATGATAAGCGTATCATCCAGCATGCCTCGTTGTTTGAGGTCACGCAGCAGTGCCGCGGTGGGTTGGTCTGTATCCTTGCACTGTTTTCCAATCTGTGTGGGTAGATTGTTGTGCTGGTCCCATCCTTGATGAAATAGTTGGATGAATCTCACGCCCCGCTCCGCGAGTCGTCTGGCGATCAAGCAGTTGTAGGCATAGCGACCCGGTTTCGTCACCTCGGTTCCATAAAGATCCATGACATGCTTGGGTTCATTTGAAAAGTCCAACAGATCCGGGATGGACATCTGCATACGATACGCTAATTCGTATTGCGCGATGCGTGTTTCAATTTCAGGGTCTTTCACCTCGCCAAATTTGATCTGGTTCAATTGCTTGAGTGAATCGAGCATCACGCGGCGTTGATCACGTGAGATCCCAGCGGGATCAGAAATGTCGAGAACTGGATCACCCTGGTTTCGAAACTTCACGCCCTGATGTTTCGATGGCAGGAAGCCACTACCCCATAGGCGATCGTAGAGAGGTTGGCCAGTCTTGCCGCTGCCTCTACTGCTAAGGGCTACAAATGCCGGCAAATTGTCATTGTTGCTGCCCAAGCCATAGCCAACCCACGAACCAATACTTGGGCGGCCTGGTATCTGGGACCCTGTCTGCTGAAATGTAATGGCAGGGTCATGATTGATCGCGTCGGTGTGCATCGAACGAATGATGCACAAGTCATCCGCCATGTTTCCAATATGTGGCAACGCGTTACTGATCCACGAGCCAGATTGTCCACAGCGTTTAAAATTGAAGGCGCTGGGCGCGACAGGAAAACTGGCCTGGGCTGAGCTCATGGTCGTTTTGCGCTCGTCCGGATAGATGCTCCGTGGTACTTCCTCTCCAAACCGTTTTTTCAGTTCCGGTTTGTAATCGTAAAGGTCCATTTGCGCAGGACCACCTGACTGGAAAAGGTAAATCACACGTTTCGCGCGGGGTGTGAAATGCGGCAACTCGGGCAAGCCACGGTGCACAGTTGGGTTTCTTTCCTGTGCATGGCTCTCACGGTTCAACAATGATGCGAGTGCGAGTGAGCCCAAGAGCATCGATCGACGTGAGTACAAGTGCTGGTTCATGGGTGTGGGTCCTATTCCTTGCTGATGGTCTCATCAAGGTTTAGCAAAATGTTGGCAATCATGGTCATGGCTGCATGTTCCACCACGGGAATTGTCTGATCACGCTGTCTCTCGCCGACTGCCAATAAGAGTTTGGCTTCGGCGGGATTTGCCCTGAAGTGTGAAAGAAAATTCCGGTGGGTTTTGCCCATGATCTGCAATTCAGCAGGTGCAGGATCACGACCAACCGCTAACCGGTACCCGGCTTGAATTGCCTGTTCGGGGTTACCTTTTGTCGGTAACCACATTCGTTCAGCCAGGCAACGCGCAGCTTCGATGAACAGTTTGTTGTTCATCAAGGTGAGAGCTTGCAGTGGTGTGTTGGTGGTTTCTGTTCTTACCACGCACACCTCACGTGCCGCAGCATTGAAATTCATCATGGTGGGCGGCGGTATCGTTCGACGCCAATAAGTGTAAAGACTGCGACGATACAGGTTGCTACCTTGGTCCTGCTTGTAGTTGTTGTTGGAAATTGATTTCCAAATTTTTGGTGGCATGTAGGGTTTGGTGGATGGCCCACCTATCTTTTCAACCAACAGACCGCTCACCGCGAGTGCTTGATCCCGCAGTGTGAAGGCAGGCAGTCGACTACGAGGGCCACGGGCGTAAAGTTGATTTTTTGGGTCACGTTCACGTAGCCCATCTCGGAACGGTGATGATTGTTGGTAGGTTTGGCTCAGGAGGATCTGCTTCTGAATCGCCCGGATATTCCAATCATTGCGGATGAGTTCTAACGCCAGCCAGTCAAGCAGTTCGGGGTGAGAAGGTGGCGAACCTTGAGATCCAAAGTTTTCACTGGTTTCAACCAGCCCTGTGGCAAAAAACTGCTGCCAGATCCGGTTGACTGCAACGCGAGCGGTTAACGGGTGTGATGGGTCGAACAGCCATCTTGCTAATTCCAACCGGTTGGTGGGTGAGGCTTCATCCGCATGCGATAACGAATCTGGAACGCCTGCTTGTACCGGTGACGACCGATCGGGCATGTTGTACTGCCCTCTCAGAAGTACAAAGGTCTCTCGTGGTTGCTCAAGTTCGTGCATGATCATCAAGGTTGATGGTGATCCTGCCTGCGGACGTTTCAGCCCGTTACCTTGGTCTGCCCTTGCGTTGTGGAGTTTGACTGGCTCTGGGGGAATGAGCTTGTTTTCCTTGGGGCCCAAATTGGGCCAACTCTTGGGGACCTCAATGAATGGTGGACTGTTGCCATTGTTGGGGCCAACTCCCCATTCAGCCACATTGTTGAAGTAGGCAAATAATTCGTAATACTCACGCTGTGAGATGGGATCGTATTTGTGATCATGGCACCGCGCGCATCCGATGGTTAATCCTAAGAAAATGGTCCCGAAGGTATCAACACGATCGACTACGTTCTCAGTTCTCCATTCCTCGGGTATCGAACCGTCCTCAGAATTGATTCGGTGATTACGACCAAAGCCCGTTGCAATTTGTTGACGCAGTGTTGCGTTTGGTAGCATGTCTCCAGCGATCTGCTCGATGGCGAACTGGTCGTATGGTTTGTTTTCATTGAATGCATCAATGACCCAATCCCGCCAGACGTGTTGATATCGATACCGGTCATTCTGGTAACCATCTGTATCTGCATATCTCGATGCCTCCAGCCATCGGGCCGCCATGTGTTCGCCATAGCGGGGCGAGTGCATCAGACGCTCGATCAGCGTCTCAATGGACGCCTCACTCGTATCACGAATGAATTCATTCATCTCCTGTGGGCTTAACGGCACGCCTGTCAGATCAAGCGAGATTCTGCGTGCCAATGTTTCGCGTTTTGCCGGTGGCGACGGAGTGAGGTTCTCAGTTCGCAATCTTGCCAGTATGAATTGATCGATTGGCCCGTTTGACCATGTGTCATTTGCAACTTGCGGAGGGGGCTTGTTATCTGCTGGAGCAAAAGACCAGTGACTTTCAAACGACCCTCCCTCTTGGATCCATTTTTTCAGAATCGATTTTTGCTCTGGTGTAATCTGCTTTAGCGATTCCGGAGGCGGCATCAGTTCATCAGGATCGTTGGAGAGTACACGGCGGATCAGTTCACTGGACTCCGGATCATCTGTGTCAACGACTGTCATGGCAGAGTCCGCCAGGTCAAGTCGCAGGTCGGCCTGTCGGGTTGCGGCATCAGGTCCGTGACAATGAAAGCAGTTTTCTGAAAGAATGGGCCGCACGTCACGATTGAAATCGAGGTTCCCAGGATCGCCAAAGGTTACGATCGGACAAAACAATAGCAACAGACAGGCTGTGACGCGGATCATGCAAAGCACTGGGTAGGAAGACTCGGTACGTCTGAGCAACTGGCGGATCGGGAGGTAACACTTAAGCCAGTTGAATGGTGGGATTCCTCACGCTCACAGTCTAATCAATTCCACAGATTTCTGCATGAATATCTGAAGGCTTGATCAAAGGGGGCATCGGCGTCAGATCAAAATGGAAACGGACTGCATGCTGGTCGATTCATGAGCAATCGCGATTGCGCACGGTGGCCCTGTCGCATCGTTGGTAGTATCACGCCGGTAATGCAGCGAGTCCCGCAGCAAGGTTAGCTAAGGCTTGGACAGCCATTGGAAAACTGAGGGACTGATCCCTTCCGTTTGTTTCATCAATATGGCGGATTTTCCGGTGGATTCGTAGGCTTTCGCGACTGCCGGTGGAATCTCTTTTTCGCCCATGATGGTTAACGCATGGGGTGCTCTCAATGCGAGTAACATTGGCAAGTCTCCATATTTCACAGCACCCGGGACAAAGTTCACGTCCTGGTATTGATCGACCTGCTCGAAACGAAAAGCATTTGTATCGATTGCTGCACGTGCAATGGCTGGTCCCGCGATTGCCGCGGCAGGGGTTGCCCAAGTGGATGAGCCATCGGTTGCCAGTAAGTTGATTGATTCTGTTTTAAGAGTTTTGGCGAATGCTAATGTTGCAAGAAGATCAGCACATCGTTCCGCGACTAGTGTGCGGTTATACCCGAATGTGAAGGCTGAATAAGCTCTCTTGTCATCGACAGTACGTTGCAGTGTATCGCTAGTCGCATCTGCCGTGGTTTGCAATTCACCTTGATCAAGCAGGTCGGGTAGTACAACAAATGTATCTTGATCGATCAGTTTTTGTAGCTTGGCATCTGGGGTGCCATTCTCGGTAAACAGTGCTGCTTTGCCGCTATCGGTGGTCCAGATGACAGTTGCCTTTGGTTTGCTGCCAGCTTTGCTCAAAACCAACAGTGGGATGTTTGACTGTCGAGTCTCATCATGCACCAGTATTTTTTGAATCTGGATGCCGTTGTTGGTTTGTTGTCCTTGATCGTCAAAGGTGATTTGGTCAGGAATGCTCTGGTCAAACACAACTTGCCAAGCACCCGCGTACGTGCGGTTGAAATTCTGCCTGGCGTTTTCATTATCAGTCTTCAGCATCGCCAATTTCTTGGTCGCTTGGTCGTCGAACCACTTGCAAACAGATTTTTCATGCTCGATTCCAACATTGGTGGGTGCCGGGTGTTCTCCACCCCAGATAGTCGTCTCTGCAGTGGTCAGGGGTTCGTAGTCCTGCTCAATCACCGGATCATCGAGTCCGAGTTTCAGGTGGCGATTCATCCACTGATACATGGTGGCACGCGTGACGTAGTTGTAATTGTGCTTGAAGTGCAGCATGGGGCGGCAGTAGACATCTGCCTCATTTCCAATCATTGCATAGAGCCACGCTAGTTGTGGGTATCCGTCTTTCATCATGTCGCGTGTCCAGTCGTCCGCGGCGGTCATTGCTTGTGGTCTGGGTGCAAACAGGGCAGCAAGCTCTACATTTCCTGTATCGATACGAAGCAGGTTGCAGTTTTCACAGTAACATCCACCTTGCATGGACGTTGATACCATTCCATTTGGAAAAGAGACTTTGATGCGGTCGTCAATCGCACCTAACAAAATGGATTGTGTGCCGCCTCCGCTGCCACCGGTGACTGCAAGACGCTCCGGGTCCACATCAGGAAGAGCGGCCAAAAAATCAAGTGCTCGGATCGCATTCCAAGTTTGTAGGCCCATGATGGACTGCAGTCGAAGATCTGCCTGGGGGCTGTAGAATACCCACTCGTCAGCAGATGCATCACGTTCCTCAGGTCGAACCTTGGCATGGCGATGTGCGACTTCCCGCGAAATTTGTTGAGAATCTGCGTACCCCAACATGTCAAAGATGAAGCAAACGCATCCCATCCTCGCCAGTTGTGCACACCTCGCGAGTTTTGGTCGCTTGCCTGATTTGGCGAAGTGCTCTGCACCTTGGGCAATTTGTTTTTCCACTTCGGCGTCGCTGTACTCTTGCATGCGACCGCCATGTCCATGAGGGGACAATACTGCCGGACGCCTCGTTTCAACTGGACCATCCGGTCGGAAAAGCAAACCTGTCACATAATGCCCGGGGAGGCTTTGAAAGTAGACCTTCTCAATCGTAAAACCTTTCCGCTGTGTTTTGTCAAACACAACTGCTTCTAGAGGAGACTTGTCGGGCATGGGCCACAGTCCAGTTGCAACCAGGACTCGCCTACGGAGTTTTTCAGCGCGATCGTACCATTGCGCGGGATTCCCCGGAACTTTGAATGGAAAGTGCCCATTCAATGTTTTTTTTGGGCCCAAACGAACATCATCAGCGACCTTGTTCTCAGGAAATACAGTTGGCGACTGTGCCAACGTGATTCCTGAAATGATAGTCAGAGCGACAAAGATAGAGAGCGTGAAACGCACTGTGAACCTCTTGCAGCGATCGAATGAGCGGAAAGAACATCCAGGATGGTCAATCGGGACTCGCATTTGCCGGCAAGAAAGCCAACAATGTTTGCCACGTTTGTCCACGTCCGTCAGTCCAGTGATACAGATAGAACTATGCGTACAATCTTAACCGCCAATCCGGGTGAAATGGGAATCTGGGTGGCAAAGCATGCCGCTTCTGACCTCCGTCAGGCGATTTCCGACAAAGGAAGTGCTAATCTCGTTGTCGCCACGGGTGCATCACAATTTGAGGTGCTGAAGCATCTGGTCGCAGCGCCCGACATTGACTGGTCAAAGGTGACAGGATTCCATCTCGATGAATACGTTGGAATTTCAAGTGATCATGGTGCATCCTTTTGTGGATATTTAAAGGAACGTTTTGTTGACCATGTCGATTTAGCTGACTTTCATTATCTCCGGGGTGACGCAGATCCACAGTCGGTCATTCGTGAAGTTGGGGCTTTGCTGAAAACAAGCCAGATTGACCTGGCACTGGTTGGAATAGGTGAGAATGGTCACCTTGCGTTCAATGATCCGCCCGCTGATTTCGAAACGGAAGATCCTTACTTGGTGGTTGAGCTTGACGAGCCTTGTCGCATGCAGCAGGTAGGGGAAGGTTGGTTCGAATCATTGGAGGTTGTGCCAACGCATGCCATTAGCATGTCAGTGCACCAGATTCTAAAAGCAGCGAAAATTTATTGCAGCGTCCCTGATGAACGCAAAGCGGAGGCTGTCCGAGCCACGCTTGAAGACGAGATTGCCCCAGCGATTCCAGCCAGTATTCTTCGGAAGCATGCCAATACGACATTGGTGATTGATGAGGCAGCTGCCACAAAGCTTGGTGCTGAACTCAAGAGCAGATTGGAACGTGGCGAATGAGCGGATACATCGACTTGCAAGTCAATGGTTATGCAGGCGTTGATTTTAATTCCGACCACCTTTCGACCGATGAAGTGGTCCGGGTGTGTCGTCGATTGAAAGTTGATGGTACTGATTCGATCTTGGCTACCGTGATTACGGCACGTCTTGATCTGATGATTCAGCGCATCACTCGCCTGGTTGAGTTGATCGAGGCATCGCCAGAAATTGCGGCGTGTATTTGCGGTATTCATGTAGAGGGACCCTTTTTGAATCCAGCTGATGGATTCATTGGGGCTCATCCGGCATCTGATGCGATTCCGGCTGATATCAGTGTGACCGACCAATTGCTGGAAGCAGGAAATGGAAATATAAAAATGGTCACGCTGGCCCCAGAAATGGACTCAGATGCCCGCGTTACGCGCCATCTAACGAATGGTGGAATCGCTGTGGCTGCTGGGCATAGCAATGCATCTTTGAATGATCTGCAACGGTCCATCGATCAAGGGCTGAAATTGTTTACGCACTTGGGAAATGGCTGTCCTGCTTCATTGCCTCGGCATGACAATATTGTCCAGCGTGTACTCGCTGTCAGTGACCAGTTGAAGATTTCATTCATAGCAGATGGTCACCATGTACCAGCATTCGCGCTCAAGAATTATTTGGGAATGATTCCCGATGAAAATATTGTTATCGTGACTGACGCCATCAGCGCGGCTGGACTTGGGCCAGGGAGCTATGAGCTCTCGGGTCAAGTGGTTGAGGTCGATGACGATGGTGCTGCATGGGCTGCATGCCGTACTCATTACGCAGGTTGTGCTTCGACGTTCCAACAAATGATCGAAGTATTGAAAGGTCCTGTTGGCGTTAGCGAAGAGCAAATTCGTCAATGGATGATTGCGAATCCATTGCAGTTGCTTGCAGCAGACCAGACGCACGCCGGCTGAATTAAAACTAGTTGTTACCAAGAAGAAAAGGTGCTCATTGTGGGTGGTGAGGGAATTACAGACGTCATACGTCGTCGACGCACTGTTAAGCCAAAGGAATTTTCAGATCAAACGATTTCACAGGAAATCATTGATGAGATATTGGAAAATGCTAATTGGGCTCCAACTCATGGCTTCACAGAACCGTGGAGATTTTCTGTCTTCACGGGTGATGCTCGGTACGAGCTTGCCGAGTTTCTTGCAGCAACCTACAAGGCGGTTACGACAGAAGATACCTATCGCCAGAACAAATATGAGGGAATGAAACGCAATGCGACCCTTGCCCCGGTCGTGATTGTGATTGGGATGAAGCGGCAGCCCAGTGGAAAGATTTCAGAGTTGGATGAGATTCAAGCAGTTGCTTGTGCCGTTCAAAATATGCACTTGACGGCCACCGCGCACGGAATCGGGGGATTCTGGTCCAGTAACGCTGCAGCTACCAGCGATCAAATGCGTGACTACATTGGACTGAGTGGTGACGATCGCGCGTTGGGTCTGTTTTACTTGGGATATCCCTCAAAGGAATGGCCCGTGGGAAAACGCCAGCCAGTTTCCGACAAAGTTCGCTGGGTTGAATCAAAGTCGAGAGAACAACGGTAATGGAACGCTAGGCTAAGGAGATTGGCCTGTTACGGAGTCTGGCTGTAGAGGAGTCGCTGGGCTGGGTGTCGTAGCTCACGCTGCAACACCGTCAACCAGATCACTCTGTATCGGATGAAGTTGGCTGCAATTTGACAGCCTGTTCTGCAAGCTGATTGTCTGCCAACAAATCAGCCCATTGCTGGTTCCATTCACTGCGGTTGCGAATTTGCAATTTCCTGCCTCGAGCAGCTTGCATTAGCACAATCTGCGGGGGTTCCGCGAGCCGACTGATATTTAATAAGTCGGGTGCGTCACGATTTCGAGTTGATAAATTAGTCAGCTTCAACGAGTCGACATTTTTGATGAAGAGAGATGCAAACAATGCCCAAGAGGAGCCTTCGTTGTTGGCTTCCAGTGAAAATTGAACATCGGGATTCTTCAGGAAATCTTGTAGGGCGATTGTCGCACGAAGAATGTCATAGGTCTGCATTCCAGCGGCTGTTTGACCAAGTTGCATAAAGCGTCGTCTGATCTGCGTGCGTTTTTTTGCTTCATCAGACCATTCGGTCGGTCCAATGCCTCGGGGTGCTATGTAGGCGATGGTTTCTGACTTGGCGAGTGCAGCAATGCTTTCCCATTCACTTGCGTCAGGTCGCACATCAAATGTGTGGTGGGGGACAAGGTTGGCGAGGCCGGACAGAGTTGCCGACCATTCTGTTTTGTCCAGAATATGCAAGGATAGGGAATTCGGCTTACGGTCGGTGGGACCGACCAGATAGACGCGGAGGCGGTAGGGATCCTGGCTAGTGAAGTCAATGACGCGTACGTGGGTGTTGGCCTTGGTACCCTCAGCAACCAGTTTCGGGTCAGTTTTTTCTGCAATTGCTGGCCAACCACCAAAACACTTTTGGCGTATCAGTTGGCTGGTCGTTTCGTCCAGTTTTCTGGCTGTTGCAACCTCTGTGGGCAGGTTATCAGTACCCACAGTGGGAACAAATGTCTCATGGATGGATGTGACATTTTCGTCGGAGGGTAATACTGGAAACACTTTCAAATCTTTTTGATCAAACAGTGGTGCTGCAGCAGAGGTGATCAGAGAATCATCATCTCGCAGGTAATGATTGAACCATCGAAACGCATGAATACGAAGCTCTTGTGTGTCCTTGTGAGGGCCCTCAGTGATATGCAGTCCCAGTTTGTCGCCGGCATCGTAGAGCTGGTAAATTTTCTTTGTTCGTGTGTACACATCAACCACGCCATCAAGTGGGAATATGCGATCTTTGTCAGTGTTGGAAATAAGTAAAGGCCGTGGCGCGACGAGTGCTGCAACCATTGGGTAGTCCCAGCGATACGTGTTGACCATGTACATGCAATCACAATGCCCCTCCACGCAACCATCGACCACATGGTTTTTCAAACTGGTGATTCCTGCGACCGGGACAGCCACTTTGATGCGTTCATCGATTGCTGCGATCCACCACGAATAAGCGCCACCACCACTGCGGCCAGTCACTCCGATTCGTTCGCCATCGACTTCGTCGCGTGATTGCAGGTAATCCAAAGCTCGGACGCAATTCCACGCCTCGACGCCCGCCGGTGTGTAGCCTCGATTGTTCCACCACCACATTTTCTCACGATAGGTTCCGTGGTGGATGCCTTCAATTTCGCCGAGTTGGATCGTGTCAATGGTTAGGCAGACGTAACCATTGCGTGCGAACCACGCACCATGATGTTGGTAGTGTGTTTTGTTTCCAAGGCTGACTCCATCGCGTTTTACACGTCCGTGACCACATACGTAAAGGATTGCCGGGAGCGGTGCGTCTTGCTTTACCGGGCGATAAAAATTGCCGGTCACGTAGAGACCTGGGCGTGACTGGAAATGAATACGCTCAGCGATCACTCCGTCACTTTCGACGGAGCCAGTGATTCTTGCATTGAGTGGGGTACGCTCTGGAAATGGATCGAGTCCAAGCATTTCCAGAAGTTGGTCGTGGTACTGATCACGTCGGTCAGTCCAGTCGCTGAGTGAATTGATCTCAGCGAAGGTTTGATTTGTAATTTCAGCCGTCTGGTTTGCAAAGTAGATTTTTGCAAGTTGGTCCCCATCACCCGCAGCAGGTTCCACAGCAAATCCCAAGCTGGACACCATGAGCAAGGCACCAAGGATCATGACATAACGCATCGCATCTTCCTGAGAGTGGGGGATGGTGTGTCGGAACCGGTTCAGATCGATTTCTGGGGATGTAAGTGCGTCCCCACTGCATCATCACGCTGCATGTTGCAGGCTATTACTTGCCGGAATGCTGCCGGATACTGTGACGTGATTATAGTTCCAGAAACAGCCGAGCTGGGTCTTCAATCACATCTTTGATGGTCTTCAAGAATCCAACTGCCTCTCGGCCGTCCACAATCCGGTGATCGTAGGTTAGTGCCACGTACATCATTGGGCGTATCACGACATTCCCATCGAGTGCGACGGGACGTTGCTGAATGGAGTGCAGCCCAAGAATTCCACTTTGAGGAGGGTTTACAATCGGAGTGCTTAATAGTGATCCATAGACACCGCCATTGCTGATGGTGAAAGTGCCCCCGATGAGATCCGTAGGCTGCAGCCGATTTTCGCCTGCCTGCTGGGCAAAATTGCCGATTGACTGTTCCACGTCAGCAAATGACATCCGTTCGACATTTCGCAGGACGGGTACCACGAGACCTTTGCCGCCTCCAATTGCTACTCCAATGTCCTGATAGTGTCGATACACAACATCATCGCCTCGAATCTCCGCGTTCACGGCAGGGTAGCGTCGCAGTGCTTCGACCGCTGCTTTTGCGAAGAATGACATGAAGCCAAGTTTGACACCGTGCCTTTCCAGAAATTGATCCTTGTACTTTTTTCGGATCTTCATCACAGGATCCATGTCAATTTCATTAAACGTGGTGAGCAACGCAGCGGTTTGTTGGGCCTCCACGAGTCGTGCTGCGATAGTACGACGCAACATGCTGAGCGGTTTAATCTCTTCACCACGCAATTCGCTGTCGGTGGTGAGGAGGCTGGTCTCGCTACGAGACGTTGGTAGTGCTGGGCTTGATTTCTGTTCTCGAACAAATGCGAGAACGTCTTCCTTCAAGAGCCTTCCGCCAGGTCCGCGAGCTGGAACCTGACTGGCTGATAAGCCATGCTCATCCAGCAGCCGCTGCGCGGCTGGCATCACAAAACCACTGGCCTCAGGGTTGCCTGGTTGTGAGCTGGCCGCAGGTGCGGCGGTGCTTGGCGCGCCGCTCGAAACTTCTGCCGGCTTTTCACCCGGTTCAATGGCCGCGATCACGTCCCCGACGTTCGCGAATTCCTCTTCCTGTTTGCTGATGCTTCGGAGAAATCCAGATGCTGGTGCCGGGATTTGTACCGACGCTTTTTCGGTTTCAATCTCGACCAGATCTTCTCCCGAATTGACCCAGTCGCCCTCCGCCTTCAACCATTGGCCAATTTGTACTTCGCTGATGGACTCACCGACTGTAGGGACTTCGACTTGGATGGCTTCACTCACGGGGATGTCTGTAAAAGTTGGAGACTGAAAGTTGGAGACTGATGCGGGTGCTGGTAACACACTTTATGTATCTGGACAGGATACCGAGCTTGCACACAAAAGTCAGGAATGGGGCCATGATTTTGACATGGTGAAGGCCATCTTTTTGCCCACAACAGTCGTTTTCCTACATTCTGATCAGCCGTTTCACATCAAACGGGTCTGGACGTTCCCATTATTCGGGTCTGGTATTTCAATCGGGATGGCTCGATTCTGAGGAGCTTGAGGGTTGCATCTTCCACGATGATCACAACTTCTGCTGTGGGTCTAATTCGGGGAAGCGGCCTACTCGATTCACGAATGTCCCGTCAGCAGTTCGATGCTTCTTATGGTGTCTGTCGGGTAAATCGGGTTCGTGACGGCCGCTTGTGTTGGTACACCCGTGGGTCTTGCAGTGGCAAAATGATGGCGGAGTCTGATCGTGGTAATCCGATTCAATTGACCGCAGTTGTATTGCTGCTGGTGGGTGGTGGGTGGTACTTTCTTCACCACTACCGGATCGATGGTCTCGATGAGGTTTCGGTTTCGTCCAAGCGAGTGAACGAAAGTTCCGAGCAGTACATTTCTTACACGGATGTACCTTCGTTCGTGGAATCTACTGATTCAAACGGGCCCGCGCCGCAGTCGACGCCTGATCCGAGTACATCGGCCGCTAATTTTTCTGTCGCTGAGCAGACAAATTTGGGCTCATTCGCCGCCACAACACCGGCGGCAAACATTGGTGGTTTGAAAATCGCTTCCTGGGCATTGGATGGATTTGGGCCTACAAAGCTTGCCAATCCTTCAGCAAGGCAGAACGTAGCTCGTGTGGTTCGGCAGTTCGACGTGATTGCCTTGCAACAAATCGCTTCCATCGAAAGAGATCTGATACCACGTTTGGTCGAGGCGATCAATCAAGGTGACGGTCGCTATGATTTTGTGGTGGGACCTCCGACTGGCCCGGTTGATCGTCCTGAGCAACTTGCGTTCATCTTTGATACGGCTCGAGTAGTGGTTGATCGGCGACAGACGTATACGCTTGACGACCCTGACAACCAAATGACCTTCGATCCATTGGTGGCATGGTTTCGAGCTGCTCAGGGGCGGCCGGGGCAAGCGTGGACCTTCTCTTTCGTGAATCTGCGGATCGATCTTGCACGGGCCCCCAATGAGGTTGCTCTGCTACCAAAGGTTATTCAGGCTATTCGGGGTGATGGCAGACGCGAAGATGATCTTGTGATTGCAGGATTGCTTCAAGCTGATGACGCTTACCTGCTTCCAACACTGACCAGCAAGTCAGTGAAAGCAACGGTTCGGAATCGCCCCACGGATATTTTCGGACGCTATCAAACCAGCAATCTGTTATTTGATACGAACTCAACGACAGAATACATGGGACGTGGTGGTGTCTTCGATTACCTTGGCACCTTTAACCTGAACCTCGCTGAAGCCGAGACGGTGACCAGTCACCTGCCCGTGTATGGTGAGTTCTCTGCTAACGAAGGCGCAACTTACTGAACTGCGTTGAAATCTGTGCTGCAGGCGGCGAGGTGCTAGCAGTCTACTCGCTTCACGCTCAGGAAGTTATGAACAGGTATTCCTGAACGCAGGATTAGCTAGGGCGAAATCTTTGAGATTGAAAAAATCGTCCTGACGAAAGAGCCAGTGTGAACTCCCAAGCTTACGAAGCTTAACAGGGTGTCGTCGCGTTCAAAATCAACTTAGTATTCACGTACGCGGATCGCTTCTTCTTTTCTACGCAGGAAGACATCGAGCACTCGCGGATCATAATGTTTTCCACAGCTGTCAATCAGGAACTTTCAGCATCGGTCAATCGGAATTGCTTCTTTGTAGGGGCGTGCCGAGCTAAATGCATCAAGAACGTCAGCAACAGCGACGATTCTGCCTTCGATCGGAATTGCATTGCCCGCCACCCTTTTGGGTATCCCGACCCATCCCATTTTTCGTGATGCGTTGCAGCAATGACTGCAGCCAATCGAAGGACAGGTGAATTAGTGGATCCCATGATCTGGGGACCGACCGAGGTGTGTGTTGTCAGGCAGATCGACTCCTCATGAATGAGTGGATTCATAATCCGGCTGCCAATATTGCAGCGTTTCTGGATGATCTCGAATTCTTGTGGATTAAGTTTCCCAGGTTTCTGCAGGATCGCATCCGGGATACTACTTTTTCCGACGTCGTGAAGTTGTGCTGCTTGAGAAAACAAACTCCGCCGCGATCATGGCTGCATAGCGACCGACGCGTGTGACGTGTCTTCCTGTCCCAGTGTCACGGAACTCGCCCGCTCGTGCCAAGCAATGAATGGCTTCTTGGCGCGAATGAATCAACTCTTCCGCACGGATTCGAACCTGCTGTTCGAGTTTTTCTGAGTAATCAGCCAGGTGATCCTGATAGGCTTTCACTGCCAATGCATTTTCCAGACGCAGTGTCAGTTCACGTGGATTGACGGGTTTGGCAAGGAAGTCAGAAGTGCCGAGCCTGAGAGCTCGGAGTTTGACTTGCGGATCGTTGGCATCCGTCAGGACGATCGCGGGTATCATCATCATTTCCTGATCACGTCGCATCATGCGGAGCAACTCAAGTCCCGATATATCGGGCATCTTGATGTCTGGCAGGACGATGTCTGTCTTGTGTTCGCGAAGTATAGTTATGGCCTTCGCCCCTCGGGGCGTAGCGACCGGATCTTCAAAGCCTTCTTCTTCTTTCAAGTTCGGATTAGACCCGCTGCGCAGACGTCCACTCAGTTGCCTGCCGGAATCCGGGGATCTGCCTCGCTCGGATATCGCACAGACACCATCCCATCTCGCGCCACCTCATGTTTTTCCGAGTGGTGGCAGGACGCGAACGCAGAGAGTCAGATGCAATGATTCCCCAATTGGGTACCGTTAAGCGACCTTTGCATTCGCTACAAACACTCAATCGCCATCAAAGACCGCGTTCTTAATGGCTTGAACGATCGCTCGACGACTGATCGCAGATTGCGTGGCGCGTTCAACATCGACACCTAGGACTTCTCCTAGCCGAATTGCCAAGTCCAAATCACGTACGCCGTGATATTGGTTGGTTGCTCTGTTGTCTACGTAGATGGTCTCTGTATCGGTCTTGTAGCCGGATTCAATGGCGTCCGACATTTCATTGACCCATTTTGGGGGAATTCCCGAACGGTGACATGTCTCCTCGTTCCATATCTGGTCGCCTACACAGAGGTTCAGAATCGCTAGGGCACGGTGGCGTGGAATTGACATGGGGCCGATCGTATTAGGGCTCAATATGAAATAGTGATGGCTGCTAATTTGGGTCGGAGGAGCCTTCACTGAATTTATTTACGTCGTTCCAAAGGGGCTGGGCAACGTACTGGCAGACAGTTTCGAGGTGCTTCGCCGCAGGCGATTCGCAATGTTCTGTCAAGCAGAAAGTCTGCCAAGCAGAGGCACAAGTGTCCAGTGTTGGCACCTTTGCTTGCGAGCTACGCAGTAGATGGCTTGGCCAGTGTTTGACGCGGCTTTCGCGGCGGCTTTGCTACAAGACGAATGATGGGAATAGTCTTACGACCGCCATGGAAGGTTCGCTTGCCTTCAATGGTGTGGTCAAAAACAAAAACTCCGCTGCTATCGCCGCGAGGGGAAACACGGAGGATGGCGGGATGACCGCATTCCATGCAGCGGACACGCAAACCGTGGCTATCGAGAAGTTGGTGGATCGAATCGACTAACTCGCGGTTTTTTTGCAGGTCGTCGAATGAACGACCCACCATTTTGGACAGTTGTCTCTGGATCGCCAAACGAATCGTACGCTGCAGGCGATTGAGTTCCTGATTCAACTCTAACAGGGCCGTTTCGGCTTCTATGGTCGAGATTGGCTGAGGAGCTGACATGCCGATGTTTCGAATGTTCAGAAATGGAAGCGTGAGCGGTTTGGCGAGATTCAGAAAACCACGCCATTCAACTCTGGACATGTTATACAGTTTGTATAACATGTCCAGAGTCGAGTTGGTTCTCTCGCGTTCCAACGCGGAAAAATTTCAAAAAATTCCGATAAATCGCGGGATAGACAAGGGTTTTCCCGCGTAGTTCAACGTGGCGGGAAACCCGCAAATTCATTAGTGTCCCGTTTTGTCCCATCTT
>CAXGRW010000006.1:0-27937 GCA_964012125.1 uncultured Rhodopirellula sp. | reverse complement strand
ATGTTCACTGTGATGCAGCTCTGTTTCGTGTCTCCGCTTCGCCATCACGAAGAAAGTTAGACGGTTTGTCAGCCTCGCATGAAACCCAAGGCTGATGTCCTGTGACCGGCTGGGTTTATACTACCCCGCTTAGGTAAACAAAAACGATTGTCGGGTTGGAACCAGTTCTACCTTTCATTGCAGTGATTGCTTTGATTCGGTCTCGTGTGACGACATTCATGCTTCAGAGCCGTTAATCAATGAGCCCTCGACGTTGAACGGCCGAGTCTATGACATTGAGGGGCCGCGGCATGGATGCAGTGGAGGTGACCCCGTATTAGTGCGACGACTCTCACGGATGAGTGCTTGAGGCATGAGAAAATCCAGAAAAGCCCTTGTTGCAGCGGTTTTAGCATGTTGCACACACGCCGTCGCCACTGAGCCTGTTTCCCCGCCACCTCTTGGCAGCCTGCTGAGGAGTGGTTGGGGGGTGCCCGCCGCAGCCGCAGGGTCGATTGCTGTGAAGGATAAAGGGGGCGCTGTTCCTGCTTCGCCCGATGCTGCACCCGCAGTGAACGGGCCCATTGTTCAAGGACCTGTGGTGCAGGCTCCCGTCCTGCCGGTAGGGGAAACGGTTACTTCGTCAGCACTAAACGTTGGACAAGAAGAAGCGCCGGTGGCGTGTCAGGCTGACGGTCTTCCTACGAAAGTAGATTTTGAAACTCTGCAAATTGATCGTGCTCCATCGGTGCCACGACTGCAGCCAAGGCGCTCGCTCGCTCAGAGCGACGTTGACGAGAAATTCAGAATTGATAACCAAGCAACGGTGATCGCTGCAGCGCCAATCACTGAAGTGGAGCTGCCGTTCACGATGTTACTGGAATCGCAGCAGGCTGAGCTTCCCGAGGCAGCTGAAATCTGTGATTTAGTCGACGTGGCCACAGCAGGAACCTCATCGAATCTGCTGAATGGTCAGCAACCTTTAGAAGCTGCTCCCGCGTGGCCAGTCGGTCAAGCAGATTCGGGTACTGCTGATCAGCTCCCTGATTTGTTTGCGGTGGCATTACTTTTTCAGAAGCTGGAGGGTGCTTACGACAAAGAAGTCATCGAATTGCGGCAGTTGTCTCGAGGTACGGAAGATGAGGTCAGCGACGGTGTGGTCCTGCTCGCTGAGAGGGAAAATCAGAAGCATGCTGTACCCGCTGAGGCGGCAGCTGCCCTAGACAAATCATGGGGACTGATTGAAAGTACGAATGCTGAGGCAGTGGATCGGCTTCGTAGAGCTGCAGAGTTGTGGGAATTGACTAGGCTGAGTCTACGGCAGGCAAGGCAAGCTGCAGTGGATGGCGAAGTCACTGCGTTAAAAACCTTGTCGATGGAATCATTTCGATTGTGTGTATTTGCACTCGACGCAGCTGAGGAAACAGATTCCAGTGCAGTGTCGTTTATGAAGGCGTTAGATGCAATTCGTGAGTCCAACGATTTTTGTCTTGCGGGAGAAGGTCTTAATAGCAGCGTGCAGCAGATAATCTTCGAGCACAAGACAGATGTATTAAAGAAACAGGAATGTCGAGTCATGTCCAGGCATGAAGCTGCGTACTGCTACATGACATTCGCCCGGCGGTCATTGGTCAAGGCTTCGAAGGGAATTCCTGAAGCAAGCGAGGCCTTGATGTTGCTTGGTGCAGCGGAGTCAATGTGTGTTGATGGGAATCCATCTCATAGGAATGCAATCGCTGTAATGTTGCAGCGTGCAGCGATTGAGATTTGCCCTGCTGACCACGAGCCACATTTGGCATTAGGCATTACACTGTCAAATCAGGGCCTAGGGGACCAAGCGCGTTTGTCGTTGCAACGGAGTGTTGAACTCAGGCCGACTTCGCGGGCGTATCAGGAGCTAATTAAACTCGCGAGGCAGTCGGGAGATGAAGCGATTTTGGAAGACTTGCACGTCAAGTTACAGGAGCTTGCTCCTAATGCAGGGGCAATGGTCATTACCCTGAAAAATGATTCCGACAACACTCGTGCCTCTCAAGGACAGGTGCACGGTTCCGAGAGTGAGACGGAAGCAAAGACCCGCATCGGTTGGCGAGCCCTGCTACGGTTTATCAGATAGATGTCTGCGTCTTAAGAATCGCTGCTGCGGTTCGCATACCACTGTCCATCGCACCCTCGATACTGGGTGTTTCACAGTGGTCTCCGCAGATATAGGTACTTTCGCGTTCTTTTACCTTGGGCGATCGAATCACAGGATCAATGTCCATTGCTGGCAGCCCGTAGGGGATCTGGTAGGTTTGCAACAGTTCCCAGTGACGCACTTGATCTCCAAACCATTTTTTCAGTTGTTCTTTTGCAAGCAGTTCATTTTCATCGTGGCTCTTGTCGTTGTTTGGACTGAGTGAAACAGAAATCAATGAGCTGTTCTGCGGAGCATATTCTTCAGCCACGTTACTGATAATTGTGGCCGTTTGGATCGGGCCGCTTTCGTCACCGCGAAGAATCAAGCTTTTGTACTTTTGCTCGCATTGCGGGCTGGAATAGTAGTGCGTGGAGGTTTCATTCCATGACGTTTGGATTTCAGGAAGCTCCAGTAAACGAGCTGCCGCGTTGCTTTCGGTCGCGATCACAACGTGGTCACCCGTTAATGAATCGCCATTAGCCAGGACGACGCGATTTCCCTCCAGTCGCACAACGGAGGATTGTAAGTTGATCGTTCCACGGGGTAACCGTTCGGCCATTTGTCTGGGGATTGCCGCCATCCCGTCCGCTGGAACGGCGATGCCGCCCATGGAGAACATTCGAAAGACAAATTCAAGCATTCTACTTGAAACAGAGAGGCTTTCATCGAGAAATACGCCACCGATGAAAGGTCGGAAAAACTGATCCAACATGCGTTCTGAAAAACCAAAATCACGCAAATATTGTTCTGTCGTTTGGTGCGGTCGTTCATAAAGCTCTGCCAATGAGCCACGGCAGGTCTTGCTGCGAAGACGCCAGATTCGTAATTTGTCCGCAACTGAACCCACAGGATTGGTGGCAGTTGCCCAAGCTTTTCCTGGGTTTCGCCATGGATCTGCCAACTCGGTGAATCGTCCAGACTGTCGGATCAAGGCGCCGGGGTCGAAGTATCGCAGGCGGAGCGCAGAGTAGTCCAATAACTTTTGGCAACTCGGGTACGCAGTCAAAAGTACTTGGAAGCCTACATCAAGAGTAAATCCGTTAATGACATCGGACCGCACTCGACCACCCACTCGGTCAGTGGCTTCAAGAACCGCGGAGTGCACACCAGACTCTGCTAGCTGGACTGCACACGAAAGTCCAGCTAGTCCACCACCAATAATGATCACTTCGTGATGACGTTCGTTCGACAAGGACTCTCTCGTGTGTTGTGAGGTAGGGAGAATGGAGGTGTTGAGTGATTGTCAAGCTATAACCGGAGTCGACAAGAATCGATGACATGCTTTGCTGTGTAGATCTGTCTGGAAGCTGTTTAGCTAGATCCCATTTTTAAATGACCTGATATCCCAGCTTGGTGAGTTCTTCTGTGAGGATCAATTTGGGTTGATAGTTGCCATGCACTAAGCGAATTTGTTTTGGACGCGTTTCCATGTTTTGCACAAATTCAATCAGGTCCAACTGGTCCGCGTGAGCAGAGTAACCATGCATTTGATGAATTTTTGCAGCGACCGTGTATTTGCGGCCATTCAGGCGGACCCACTCACTGCCGCGACTCAGAAAGTGACCAGGGGTACCGTTCGCTTGGTAGCCGACAAAAACGATATCAGTTGTGACGTTACCAAGAAACTGCTTCAGGTAGTTTAGGACACGGCCCCCGGTGCACATGCCACTGCCTGCAATCACAATCGCTGGCAGCTTTTGCTTTTCCAAGTATTTGAGTGTTTCCTTGTGTTCCTGGTGACTGCCAACGGTTGTTAAGTTTTCGAATACGAGTGGCTGATCGTCGGTCTGCATCAGTTGTTGTGCTTCGCGGCCCCAGTACGAATTCATGCTTTTGTAAAGTTCGGTGAACCTCGATGCCAAGGGTGAGTCGACAATCACATCGACTTGTTTTAGGAGCGAACGACCAGTTTCCTTTTGTAGTCGTTCGAAAATTCCATTCATTTCATAAAGAATGGCCTGTGTGCGACCCAAGCTGAATGCAGGAATGATGGTCACGCCGCGATCTTGCAAGGTTCTTCGTAGTACAGTTTCCAAAGCTTGCTGACGATTTTCAGGACTCTCGTGAATTCTATCGCCGTACGTGCTCTCCAGAACCAGAAGATCCGCCTCGGGTGGACTGACGGGCTTGCGTAGCAGCGGATCTTTCCCCGTTCCAATGTCACCTGTGAAAACAACCGTTTTTCCACTGGGTAATTTGACATCGAAAATAGTTGATCCGAGCACATGTCCTGCAGGACGCAACCGAATGGATGCCGAACCCGGTATCTGTTGCCAACTGTCATATTCAACTGGCCTCAGCAGATGCTTGACTTGCTTCAGAAATTTGCTGATCAGTTTTCGCGATCGGGTGAATCCAATTTTCAGGGCATCTTCCATTACCAGAGGCAGAAGTTTTGCTGTGGGATAACTGCAATAGATTGGTCGTTCAAAACCAGCCGCGAGCAGGTATGGTATGCGACCGGCGTGGTCGATATGCACGTGTGTAAGCAATAAGCTTTCGATATTGGAGAGCGAAAAATTGATTTCGGGGTTTGGCTGTTTTCTGGCTTCATTTCCCTGGAAAATCCCACAGTCGACAAGCAGACCATGCTTATCTCCCCAAGTTAATTGGTGGCATGAGCCCGTGACACCTTCGTGTGCACCATGGTGAGTCAGCTTCATGATTGGTTGAGATGATTTCGAGTGAATGTTTTTAATGCTCGGACAGCGAGAGATTTGCAGGATTTGTCAAGTCTCGACCCGAACCAGCTTAACCCGTGCTAAGGACGATCTTAATGCGGGTGCATTTCCGTAAACGTATTGGAACAGATTTCAGCTGTGTTGCTCTGGTTGGCATTTTTCGCTTTCCGAGAATTTTTGCAGCGGTGTGACCAGACGTGTCCGGAAGGTTGCGATACCAGTGTTGTCGGCAAGCTGGCACTGGTCACCCCAATCGGCTAACTGAGGTCGACACTTCTGTTTCAATACATGGTTTTAAAGAGGAAAGCTCGTATGTCCAAATATTATGTTCAATCCGGCACGATGCGGACTGTTGTTCAGGCTGAAACTACACGTAAGGCTGCTTTGTGGGCTGTTCATCAAGCGATGCAGCAGGTCTTACCGATGGAAGGCAATGCGACCGACTCAAGCGATTTGAGAACAGATGCGAATGGTCCGGATGGCGTTGCTGTACTTTCACAGAGAGTGTGTATCAGTGAGCGTGGTTTTGACCGTGATGACTCAACATCGCTGCCAACGATGGAGGTGGTAACCGAGTGGAACGATATGGTTGTCACACTGGATCGGCTCGAGAAAATGCTTTATCGAGCAAAGTGATGCGGACCGGTGTCAGTCTTTTTTCAAGTATCCTGCACTCGTTTGAAAGTACCGACTTCGTCGCGTTGTCGCCTGTTCCGGCATTTTGTCTGCGGGGTCAATATCGGCAAGGTTGGCTTGGCAGTAACGGCATCCAATTTTTTGGAGATGAAATTGAATGTATTCCCTTTGTTCCGTTTCAAGCGTTCCTAAGACAAACTGACCAAGTTCGGAGCGATCCGGGCATGAGAGGCGGTTCCTTCTCCAAATCGCACCCACGGTGTGCAACCCTGCCGATTCTCGACCGCGAACCTCAATCAGACGCTGCCGCAATTGTGTGTTGCTGCGGAGTTCATGTTCAAGTTGCGAGCAACGTGCAGGTGAGAGAGCCTCGTCAAAAAATGCACTGATTTCTGCGTCGCTAAAGTGATTCATGGCAAGCTCTTGAAGTGATCAGCCTTCGTTCGAGATCAGTCCGCGTAGCGGCTCAGGCAGAGTGTGACATTCTGCCCGCCAAAGCCAAAGCTGTTGTTAAGTGCGTAACGAATTTCGGCCTCTCTGGCCTCATTGGGGACATAGTCAAGGTCGCAGTCGGGATCAGGATTTTCGTAATTGATTGTCGGGGGCAGTACTGAGTCACGCATTGCCAGCAGGCACACGATCATTTCAGTGACTCCTGCGGCTGCAATCAGGTGACCCATCATGCTTTTCGTGCTGCTAACGGGGATCTTGGCAGCGTGCTCGCCAAAAACATCACGACATGCTTTGGATTCAACTTTGTCGTTGACGGTTGTACTTGTACCGTGGGCGTTCACATACTGGATGTCAGAAGGCTGTAATCCAGCATCCGCAATGGACATTCGCATGGCCGCAATTCCACCATGCCCATCAGGGGGAATGTCTGTAATGCGATAGGCATCAGCGGTCGTTCCATACCCAGCGATTTCGCCGTAGATGTTCGCCCCGCGAGCCTTGGCAGCCTCGAGCTCTTCTAGAATCACCATGGCAGATCCCTCGCCCAGAACGAACCCATTCCTCAAGCGATCAAAGGGCCGACTGGCCTTGGTCGGCTCATCGTTGCTTTCGCTGAGCGCCGTGAGTAGGTTGAATCCCGTCACCCCAAACGGGTGAATCATGCTGTGTGTTCCGCCCGCCAGCATGGTGTCAGCATCGCCGCGGCGAATGATTTCTGTAGCCTCGCCAACTGCTTGACTACTGGCTGCACAGGCGGTCAAACAGTTGAGGTTAGGGCCTTGGGCATTGAACATGGTCGCCAGATGAGCAGCGGGCATGTTGGGTTCTTGTTCGAGTTCCTTCGCAGGATTCAGTAATTCAATTCCAGCATTGATGAATTTTGACGCGTCGTACTCACCATCAGCCAGCGCAGCGGCCATCATCCGGCTAAATGTCCTGAAATCCTGATTGCCTTCGCCACTGCCGAGGTACACGCCAAAGCGAACTGGATCAGTGATGGAGTCCAGGACACCGCTGTCGGCAATTGCCTGTTTAGCAGCACCAGCTGCAAACTTGGTGTGTCTGCCACGGTCTTTCCACTCCTCAGCCGATTCTCCTGAATCAGTGATGTCCCAATTCTTAACCTCGGCGCTGATCTTGGTAGGGAAGCCACTAGCGTCAAAGAGCGTGGTCTTAGCCACACCACTTTGCCCCTCTTTCAAGCCAGACCATACGGTGTCAGCGTCATGCCCCATTGGGTTGACCATTCCGATTCCGGTTACGACTACACGGCGACGCATCGGGCGAGCTTTCTTGGAAGTGAGGTGAAGCAGTGAGCGGTGGACTTTGACCCATCGCAGTGAGTTTGGAAACTAGATGTTCGTGTATTCCTGGACAGGATTTCCGTCGGGATCAACTGCCACGTGGAAAAAATTCATCATCCGTAACATATCTCTGAGCATGCCAGGGTTGAACAGTGGGCCATCCGTGAACCGTCCATCTTCCAGAAACGCGAACATCAAGTCAATTTCCGCTTGAAGTTCGTCGCCTGTGTGGCTGAGACAGGTCACTGTTGCTCCAGTATCCTGAACGGCATCCAAGTCAACTGCCAACGAAAGTTGGTCACCATTGCGTGCTGGTTTATGAAACTTTGCTTTGCCGACCTTGGCGAGCACCACGTGCTTGTCAAATTTGAAGTGCTCAGACACCAGAATTCCTCCCATCTGAGCCATACCCTCAATGATCAAGGTCGGTGGCAGCATGGGAAACCCCGGGCAATACTCGTCTAACGCTTCTTCAGCAAGCGTCACATTTTTGTAACCGCGAGCATGACTGCCGCTCACAAATTCGGTGAATCGATCAATCCAAAACCATCGCATTGGTTCATGAACCACAAAGAGAAAAAGTTGGAAATTGGAAGTTGATCGTTCCCTGTGAGCAACATTCTTGAATAGCTAATTCAGGCGTCATTACCGACTTTGCTGCCGACGTAACTGCACAGATCGCCAACAGTCAGCAGATTACCGAAATCCTGAACGCGAGGATTCTGCTCGAATTCACTCATGTTAGCCCATGGCATTCGTCGCTTCAGTTCTGCCATCCCGTCAGCTGTCACAACTCCATCTTTGACGTAATCGCCATTGGTGAGGATGTCCTCAGGTGCCAGTTCCGTACGCTCGATGTTGATGTCGAATGATTTTTCAAGCTTGAACACGATGTCCAGAAAGTCGATCGACTCAGCTCCCAGGTCTCCTACCAAGGTTGCTTCACGATTGACTTCATCATCATCAACGCCCAACGCGTCAACCAGAGCTTCTTGTACCTTTTCGAAAATCTCGTCTTGGGAAAGGCCCATCAGTGAATCCTTTTGCGAACGTGTCGTAATTTGAGTGTAGTGATATGGATCGAGTCAGTCGCTCAGGGCGACTTGCTCAGTAAGTTGTTTTGTAAGTTCGAAGAACTGTTTTTTTGTAGATTCCAAAACCTTGGTATCAGTGCCGAAATGTTCCGGATCTCCAGTGAAACAGCGTTCAAGTATTAATCGTGCAGAGACTGTCACTCGCCCCTGTTTCGTTGCCGCTGCCTTCACCGTGGTCCGATTTCCGTCTTGTTTGACTACGTCCACCGCGATTTGCAGGGTCTCGCCCGGAGCGAGAAAGTCGCCGAACTTGACGCTTCGCGTCTCTCGAAGCAATACCAATGGTGTTTTAAAGTCATCGTCGGCCCTGATCAGCCAGACAGCTGCCTGGTGAAGGGCTTCCAGCATCATTACCCCTGGCATGACCGGAAATCGCGGAAAATGATCCTTCAGGTACTCCTCGTCCGCGCGCAACGTCCTCTCCGCTGTAAGCCTTTTTCCTGGCTCAATGGCGGTGATCTTGTCGATCTGGCGGTATTTCATTTCTGGGGGGACTGAACTCATAGCTGTATTCACCTCACTACAATAGGCACGGTTAAAATTTGCCTCAACCGTGGATTGTGCGGATCATCAATGTTTCCTTGGTTTCGGGGGCTTGTAAGCCGGAAGATTAGCAATTTCGGGCCGAAAAGGCTGTTCAAAGGGGGGAAATCTCGCAGAGATCAACTCGTGGGCGGCGAATTCGATTCTCTAACCTCGGGTTCGGATGACCTCACGGTCTGCGAATGTTCCATTCGCTTGGCCTGAACGATTACCAACACACCGGCTATTAATAAACCTGCTCCAAGCAGCCTCAGCGGCGAAGCCTCGGCACGGGGAGTACCCAATAATCCAAAATGGTCCAATAGCAGTGCAGCGATAGTTTGACCTGTCATCACCGCCGCAAACCATGGAAGGGAACCGACTCGAGGCACTAAAATCAGCGAACTTGTCACTAAAACCACGCCAATTGCACCTCCACACCAAGCCCACCACGGAAAATCACGTGGCGGTGATGTGAAAACTGGGGGAAAGGTCCCAGTCACTACCGATAGCACGAAAATGATGAGTGTTCCGCTAGCAAAGGAGATGAGCGACGCCTGTAGGGGATGCCCAAGATACTTGCCTAATTGGCCATTCACACTCGGCTGAGTGCCGAACAAGCTCCCGGCTACCAAGCCGATCAGGATGGCAACGATGACGATTCCGAATCCTTGCACGTGAATCAATAGCCTTTCGCGGCGTTGCGTCGCTGCGGACCGGGTACTTCGGGCCCAGAGCGAACGACTCGATTTGCTTCATTCACGAAAATCAGCTGAGGTCGGTGTGATTGGACATCGTCTTCTGGCACCATCGTGTATGCGGCCAGGATCACTTTGTCCCCCGGACGAACCAGATGTGCGGCTGCTCCATTGGCGCAAATATCGTTCGAGCCCTTGAGCCCTGCGATTGCGTAAGTTTCCAGTCGCGTCCCACGCGTGGTGTTCCAGACGTGTATCGACTCGTAGGGGTGAATGCACGCCGCTTCGAGTAGTTCAGGTGGGATGGTTACACTTCCCTCGTAGTCAACGTCCGCGGCGGTGACCGTGGCTCGGTGAATTTTGGCTGCGAGAAGTTTTCGATACTTACCGTTCATCGACTCTTTCTGTGCTTGGGTTCTTCCTCATCCTACCCGCCATCAGGTTCAAGAGAAGGCCAGCAAATGGAACGGTACCCGATAGCGGCTTACAATCTGACTGCCCAGAAGACACGTTTTGGGGTGCCGTGCTGACTCCTTGGGTTATTCCGTTTCTGATTGCAAAAACGGCTCCAAAAGGTTTCGTGTCTCAGGATCTTTGATGGCAAGCTTCCCAAAACCTTTGACGCATCCAGCAGCCATGGCCGTTTCCTGATGCTCGTCATAGTTGGTAACCAGCATTACTGGGATCGATCCCAAATCGGGGTCGGATTTAATCGCGACAGCCACATTAAGACCATCACTGTAGTCCCGGTCGAGTTTGCGATTGACGGTAACAAGGTCGACTGATTGGTTGCGAAGCAGTTCTAGCGTGTCTTCGACTCCATGCGACTGAACGACGGAAGCTCCGAAGTGATTCGAGACCATTTGCCTGATGGCATGGAAATCGGGACCACAATTACCGCAGTCCAAGAGAGTTTTTGACATGTTGTATTAATGAGTAAATCGGAACAACCCTTTGGCAATTCTTTTGTTCCAAAGGGTTGTTGGTCGTGCAGAGATGACTGACTGTGAATTCAGCCCTTTACTTTCCGATAGAGAAAAGTTTGTCTTTGGTGCTGATGAAAATCGATTCATTGGCACCCACTGGGGTACTGTAGACACTGCTGCCCATGTTGATTTCATCGATAGGTTCGACGTTATCTTTTCCGAATTCGAAAATGGCAACGTCCCCATCTTCATCACCGATGAAGACATGTCCATCAGCAATCAGCGGACTTCCCCAACTTTGAGCAAGCATGTCATAAGTGAAGTGGACGATTGGCTTGCCATCTTTTGTGCCTTTTGCATCCAGGCAGTGGACAAGTCCGGAAAAGTCAGCCACGTAAAGAACGTCATCTTTGATGGCACATGTTCCAATTGAACGATGCATCTCTTCTTCGAAGTCAATTTCTTCATCACCATTGGTGTCAAACATGCTGTAGTGCCACACCACGCCGGAGTTTGGATTGTCAACTTCTACCTCGCCGTTCTCTGGCTCTACCGCTTGGATGCGACGATGAGGAATGGGAGTTCGCTTTCCATCGTTACCAATTTTCATTGCGAGCGTTGGCGAAATATCACCACGCATGTTTGGGTCGATGCACCAAAGGTGCCCCTCGCCCTCTCCGTGCTCGGGGTCCTGGCCGACTGCGATGTAAACAAGTCCGTCGTAAACGACAGGAGTGGCGATCAAATTGTTCCGAGTACCTTCACCTCCGAGGACCCACTTGCTGGTCTTGGGGTTGCAGTCGAACTTCCAGAGTAATTCGGGACTGCCATCTTTTCCTTCGTCAGCTCGGAAGCTGTAAAGGATGCCATCACCGCCAGCAAATAACGCCTGCGGCACACCATCGAATGTTCCTACGGTTGGACTTGACCACTGACCGTGCAAAATATTTTTGGCCGGAGCGCCATCCGTCCAGAGGACTTTGCCAGTATTCTTGTTCATGCAAATGAAACTGGGAGCGTCAGGAGCAGGTAGGTTCAGGTGTGATTCATCGAGCCCGTTGCCTGTGTTCACGAACAGCAGATCGCCATAACTCGTCACGCTGCATGAGCACATGTTGTGCTGGCTGATTCCCATGTCGGGACCCATCATGTTGTAGACCCAGATCACATCTGCATCCCGTTTATCAGAGGTGCCGAGTTTCTTGAAGAATTTAATGCGGGGCCCGATCTGTTTGATCATGAGTTCTCGATCGACGCCATTGAATTTACCCGTCGCTGTCCATGATTTTCCTTCGGTCACTGTTTCGATTTTGACGTCGCCTTCGACTTCTGCCCCAGACGCTGCTAACGCTGCTTTGGCCGCGTCGGTCAGTTTGCCCTCGGCAAGGCCAGCCAATGCCAGTTCAAATGCCTCAGCTGATGGGCCGGCATTCATGATGGCAGCCAACGAAACCACCTCGTCTTTAATGGGACCATCATCTTCGTCGTCGTAAAAGCCTTCGGTATCAAGGCAACGTACTTCACCTCGACTGGTGACGAACCAAAGTCGGTTTCCCTCAACCAGAGGAGAGCAGCAAATGCCCTGAAGAGGCCAGTCGTGTACGCGACCCGTGATCAGCTTCTCACTGCTGTGCTGCCATTTGAAATCGCCGGTCTTTTCGTCAAAAGCAAGTAGGCAACCAAGGTCAACTTTTGATGGGAATCGTTTGAGGTGGCCCGCACCGTTGTTGGTTCCCACATAGACCTGACCCTCAGCAATGACAGGGTTACCGTAGGTTTGGCTTCCAAGATTTGAGAACCAGCGGATGTTTTTTGCTTTCGTGTCGTCCCAATCACCCGAACGTCGATCAAATTTACCGATGTTCCACTCGAGTGGAAGATTCTTGACTCCCGGAGTGTTGTTGCGCTCACGCGTGCCACCCCACTGGGGCCAGTCACCACCAGAAGAAACGACTTCCGCTGAACTGTCGGCAACCGGCTCCTTTGTTGTAGCAACAGCGACAGTGTCGGTGGCAGTGTCGTTGGCAGTGTCGTTGGCAGCGACAGCGGCAGTGTTGGTCGCAGCAGGTGCCGCGTTGTCAGTGGCTGCTGCATCAGTGGTTGCTGCATCAGTGGCTGGGGCATCAGTGGCTGGGGCATCAGTGGCTGGGGCATCAGTGGCTGGAGCATCAGTGGCTGGAGCATCACCCGGTATTGGTGTTTCTACCGCCTGCGATGTTGTAGTGGTGACGTTGCTGTCACTAGCCGTCGTATTGCTCTCGACATATTCATCAGTCGAAACGTCAACTTCGGTTGGGGCTGGTGGCTTGCAGCCGCTCAGAGAAAGCATGGTTACGCTACCAAGAACGGCAGATGCGACCAATAAAGTCCAAGCGGAAAGTTCGTTATTACGCATGACTCACTAGGGATTTCGTGGAGGTTTTTTTGTCAGGTAAAGTTCAGTTAATCAGAGCATTCGCAGGCTGCGAATGCTCTGAGTGAAAATTCGGTACGAGTGAAAATTCATTGATGACCGGTTTTAGGGTTCATCGGTGTTTGCCGTGACTTCGATATTGTCGAGGTACAGCTCAGCGACCTTGGCATTGCCATACAAACCAGGACTTGATGCGAGGTTGGGCGACTCATCTCGCGCGGTGATGGTCCATTCCTTGGGCTCGTCTTGATCGCGGGGCCAAACTTTGCCTCGCAGGACGGCAACTGCTGCCGGTGGCTCACTTTCAATATCAACGCGGAACTTCATTCGATACCACGTATCTTCTTTCCATGGGAAATCAATGGTTTTTGCCATTCGAAGTTGTGCAGACCATGTGCGGATCTGCAACTGTTGGCTTTCACCCATCAGGTCTAATACGTATCCGTGCGCGGTGAGTCCGATATCCGGTAGTTGGTCGCTCATGCGGGCACCACGGGCATCCGCGGCAATGGTGTACTCGGAAAGGTCACTGTAGCCCATCCACGCTCGACTGCGAGCTCCTTTAGGGATGGTCGAGATCTTGGTCAAAGCTGGTGAGCCATCAATGTTGCGGATGACATGCCGGTAACGGGCGCCCACCCATGACAGCGGTGGGTCTTTCAGATCGTCAAAGGTGAACTTCCATGGCAGGTCAGGGACAATCCGTGTTCGCGTTGTTCCTGTCGCTTCACCGACTTTGGCAACGATGGTTGCTCCCGTGTGTGCCGCATCTTCAGGAGCCATGTAGGTCGAACCTTCAACTTTACCGGCACCGACCACTTCGAAAGTCACGTCAGAGGGTGTTTTGAGTGGCTGACCGAGCACGTTGTAGACGTTCACTTTCAGTTCGATTTTTTCACCTGGTTTGACGACTGATTCAGCAGGTAGGATCTGAACCTGAGTGATCGTTGGGTTTTCTGAAACGGGGGTTTCTTTGCCCATTGATTCCGACATCACAACCGGGGTTTGGCTACCGCCCTCAGCAGCAACACAATACAGGCCAGTGGTACTGGGGAAATACAGGCGGCCATCGGCCACGATAGGTGATCCTGCAAAGCCCGTGTTTCGAACACGACCTTTGTTGACGATCTTGAAGCCATCTTCTTCATCGGGAACAACAACAGCCCATCGACCATTTTCAGTCAGGACATAGATTTTTCCGTCTGCATGAAGCAGAGCGGATCGCTGACGGCTGCCAACGAAAGATTTACGTTCAACGATCGGTGTCCCTGTCTCGGCATCAAAAATCCACATCTTGCAACGATCGTCCACCACATAGAGTCGATCGCCGATCAGAATCGGTTCACTGTAGCCCGCGACGACTTCCATCTGCTTCCAGAGTTCTTCGACTTTTGTGTTATCTCCCGTGCCCGTGATGCGTAAACCAGCTACCGCGCCCATCACGTTGTTGTTGGGCGCGACATTTTCTTCGCTATGACTTGCGAAAACCTGATTGCCCACCACAAGTGGTGTGGCAAAGATGCCGCGGCGGGAGAGATTGTAGTGCCACAACGGTTTTCCTGTGCGAGGCTGGAATCCCCAAATCGCGCCATCACCAGCACCCATGACCAGTTGTCGTTGACCATCAATCGTGACCAAGCTTGGTGCAGAGTAGGTGGTGTCAAATGGAAGGTCACGAGTTCCGCTGAACCAGACCACCTCGCCTGTCTTCTTGTCCAATGCGATCAGCCTGTGATTAGGCTTGGCGGCGTCTCCCCAGTTGATAATGATTCCACTGATGATTACCAGATTTTCGTGAACGATTGGAAAGTTGGTTCGGCCACCGTAGGTGCTGAGCATCCCAAATTGTTCATGCAGAGGAACACTCCACAGGGTTTCACCTGTTTTGCCATCCATGCACTGGAAAATATCACATGCTCCTAGGGCATAGACTTTACCAGTCTCAGGATCACCCACCACGCTGCTCCAACCGATGCGTTCGGCTGGGACATCGGAGAGCCAAACGTTGTATGCATTCTCCCAGATCGTCTTTCCGGTGACCGCATCCAGGCAAACAACTTTTTCACCTTCGCGATCGGTGGCGGGCAGGGACCGCTGAATCGTGTAGATTCGCCCGTCCATTGCGATGGGCGTGCAGGGCCCACCAATGTCATCTCGTTTCCAGAGGACATTACTGTCCTCGCCGCCAGCGGGATCCCAGTCGTCCGGCAGTCCAGTTGCCTCAGCTGTTCCGTCAAATGTGGGACCACGCCAGTAAGGCCAGTCAGCGGCGGCAGCAGACGTCACACCACATGCAACAACAAGCATTGCGAGTGATACGCGGCGGCCGATGAAGTCGAAACTAAAATACATTTGGACTCTCTAAAACTCGGGGGGCAATTCAGGCAGTTGGATAAAGCAACCAGTCTTCTTACGAACCAACCGATTACGTGGGTACAGGCGAATCATCGAAATGTTCGTCTGCAGGATCAAAATTTGGTGTACACAGGATCAGAACTGTCATTTGGCCAACGGCGCGATGTCGGACTCCAGGGGGAATTAAGATGGCATTTTGTGGTGCCACCGGAATTTCTTCTCCGTCTAGAATTATGACTGCATTCGGCTGGCAGGCCAGAATGACGTAAATTTCAGTGTGCTCCTTGTGGTAATGCTCGCGTGCATCGGTGCTGATTTCAGTCAGGTGTACCGTGCCAGGGAATTCGTCTCGATCCGCAAAAGCTCGGCGGGCGACGCCGCACGGGCAAGGGACGCCCGGTAAAGCAGTCAGATCGAGAACTGTTGGCTTGGCGGGCAAATTCAGGCTTTACCGAGGGGGGTATCCCAAGCGGCCCCAGCCTCAGGGATCGATGCGAAGGGGAAACCACCGAAATCCTTACGCGGTTTCGTGTCGTTTACCCTGATTTCGCTCGCTCGCCTGTTTCAGGTGGCCCTTTTGGGTTCAGTGCCGACCGTCTTGGCCGGCTGTGGCTGGCACTCGCTAGCCACTCCATCCTCGTGATTTTATACCGGTTGGACGAAATACGCCACGCGCAGAAGCGGAGGAACAGCATTCCTCGGGAAAAACCGCAAAAATCCCGTAACCGGCAAACTTTTCCAACAGCGTGAAAATCCCATGGAAGATTGATTGAAAGGCCAGTCAGCGTCGATACGGATACAGATCGCAAATGAGACGGGTACGGCTCGATGCCAAAAACCGGCTCACTGCGATAGACCTAGGGAACCTGACATGGGATGTCAGGATCACATGGCGTCACCAAACTTGAGTGGTTCTACGGCAACCTAACCGTTGCCGGTAGCGAGAACGACAAACTGAACGAAGTCGGCGGGCCGGGTGTCCGCACCCGATCCGTTTGTGTTTGTTGGGGCAAACTCGAGGTGTGCTCGACGGCGACTTCGTCCATCGACTGCACCTCCAAAGGATGCTCATCTTGCTGCAAAAGTGGAATCCACTCGCCGACGGTGACGACATACCGACTTAACCGCCAAGTTGAGATTAAGGGAGATGTGGCTCCAATGACGCGGACAATAATGACAATGGCACTCGTTCTCGGTTGTACTATGTGCAGCCAGAGCTTCGGGTTTGACCTTTTAGATCGTATGCTCGGCGTGAAGGGCTGTGGAAGCTCCGCCGCGTGTTGTGACACTGGATGCTGCGATGCAGCATGCGAACCAGCTTGCGGCTGTGAAGAGCCAGCATGTGGGTGCGAAGAGCCTGCTTGTGGGTGTGAAGAGCCTGCTTGCGGTTGTGAAGAGCCTGCTTGTGGTTGTGAAGAGCCTGCATGTGGTTGTGAAGAGCCTGCATGTGGTTGCGAAAGCGATGGCTGCGATTCAGGTTGCGACAGTGCTTGTAGCAAAAAGCGTGGATGCGGACTCTTGGCGAAACTTTTCGCTAAGAAGAGCAACTGCGACGGATGCGAGCCAGCATGTGGTTGCGAAGAGCCTGCATGCGGTTGCGAAGAGCCTGCATGCGGTTGCGAAGAGCCTGCTTGTGGTTGCGAGAGCGACTGCTGCGACTCAGGTTGCGACAGTGGCTGTGCTCCTAAGAAGTCTTGTGGACTTCTCGAGAAGCTGTTCGGAAAATTGAAGAAGAAAAATTGCTGCGACAGCGGTTGTGACAGCGGCTGCGAACCAGCCTGTGGTTGCGAACCAGCTTGTGGCTGCGAAGCCGCTATGGAAGCTGCTCCAATGCCAGCACCGGTTGTTGACCCAAGTGCTCAAGCGACCAGCAAGCGTCGCGTCGTTCAGGCCACTGCTGTTTTCGTTCGCTGAAAAGCGTAGCGAAAACGCTTTGATTACCTTTCAGGCGTGACCTACAAACGACCCGTCGAGGATTTCCTTGACGGGTCGTTTTTTTTATGGTTAGGTTTTAGCAGCCAGATGGCATCGCCAACCAAGCGATCGAGCATGCATCAAGTCAGTTGGCTTGCATCTTTTGCTTGCAAGTCACTCTGCTGCCTGCAAGTCAGGGGTGCAAGTGAAGCACAGTGAAGCACTTTGGTAAATGCGACAGGCGATTTCGAATTCTGAGCGATCTTTCTTAGTTGCGGCCTCTCAAGGCAAATTTGCTCAACTTGTTTGCCGTCGTCGTTTCATCGACATCGAGTCTGACGCTCATTGTGAGATGCTAGCATCGAATTAGCGTTGACGATCAGGCCTCGCTTTCACTAGTGATAGAGCCATGGAAGCCAATTCACCGGCTCCCTCTATTAGAAGATCATGTCGGTAGAAGATGCATGATTTATGGAATGGTAAATAGAGGTCAGCGGGAGAGCTCGAAGCTTGGGTAGTCAGAATGTCCGCAAATATATTTTTCTCTGTCGGTGAACCGAGTGGCGACCAGCACGCTGCCCGGATGGTCTCACAGATCTTGGCATTGGATTCAACGATCCAAGTACGCGGGTTTGGCGGTCAGGCGATGCGAGACGCTGGTTGCCATCTTGATCGTGATTTGACGCAGCATGCTGTCGTTGGATTGATCGAAGTGATCCCAAAGTTGCGGGAGTTTTTTCGCTTCGCTGATGAGGCTGAGGAAATTTTTCGCCAAGGGAACGTTGATGCCGTCGTGCTTGTTGATTTTCCTGGGTTTAATTGGCACATCGCAAAGCGTGCCAAGAAGTATGGAATTCCTGTCTACTACTATTGTCCACCGCAATTGTGGGCATGGGGCGGTTGGCGGATCAAGAAAATGAAGCGGTCAGTGGATCACGTTTTAGCGGTCCTTCCGGTCGAGGAAGGCTATTTCGAAGGTCACGGAATCCCTACCACCTTTGTCGGGCATCCGTTCTTTGATGCTGTGGCATGCCATCGTTTAGACCATCAGTTGCTTGATCGATTTCGTGATATCAGTCTTAGCGGTGAGCATCTTGTTGCTGTGTTGCCCGGATCCCGAGAGCACGAAGTGCATTCAAATTGGCCTTTGATGCTGGAAGCGATTCGCAGGCTTCACCGTGCTAACACTCGAACACGTTTCCTTGTAGCCGCTTATCGGGACCGTCAATGTATATGGTGCCGTGACCAGATGACGGAAGAAGATCAGGATTTGCCGATTGAGTTCTTCGTTGACCGGACAAGTGAGGTGGTTGAAGCCGCACGTTGTGCCATGATGGTCAGCGGCAGTGTCAGCCTTGAGTTGATGGCGCGGCGGACACCAGCTGCCGTGGTCTATCGAGTCGGCCGCGTATTGCATACCGTTGGCAAGCATGTGCTCCGGCTGGATAGCATTACCCTCCCTAACTTGATGAGTGACCGGAAAGTGTTCCCCGAAATGGTCTCCGTTGGCAAAACGGAGCCAGCGATCGATTTTCTGACGCAGTCCATTCATGCCATGCTGAATGACCATTTCTATTTTCAAGGTTTGCTGGAAAGTTTGGATCGCCTGCGTGATCAATATGCCCAGCCCGGAGCTTCACAGAGAGCTGCTGAGTTCATTCATGGGCAGCTGTCGGGCGTTGATGGAATGCCAGGGAAAAGTGAAAACCTTTGTGATTTGTCGCGGCGAGCGGCGTAGCAACCGTCGGCTGGCAGGGACCCCACTTTTTTGGAGTTTGACTGCGAAATCAATCTTTTTGTAAAACCAGTCGGGTCTCGACTGCGTATCAGCAACGCGAGGCAAGTCGATTTCGATGGTGAGTCCTCACTCTCGCCTGTGCGAAAAAGCCAGAAAACGCCGGGAAGCGAGTGCCTGAGGCAGGATTCCCAGGTCGGCAGATCCGTGGCCTGCGACTGGCAAGCAGGGTCAACCCAGTTGATCACGCTGCCCCATTGCAGGCACATTTAGTTCGAGAACATCACGAGGGCGATGTTTTCGGACGAACTTCCCAGACGATGATAACCTTGATGACGACAGAACTAACGATTGCAGGCTCAGAGGGGCCCGCAACCTTATCCTTCTCCTGCCAGACGATTGCGACATGACTGACGAACGTGATGAAAAAGCCATGCTCGGGATGGGCTCGGGGAATGGATTCGAGTTTGAAGAGTCACCACCGCTGCGTGTGACTGGTTACATCTGTCTTTTTTTGGGTGTGCTCAGCGTCTTTAGTCTCCTAGGCACACCGATGCTTTTGTTTTCACTAGGGTCGATCGTGTTTGGGCTGATTGCTTTGCGTAAGTATGACGGTCCGCGACCTGCGGGGACTCGAGTTGCCATGTGGGGTATCTTGTTGAGTGTTGGCTTTGGAACATGTGGTTACACAATCCCGCTGATGAAGCAGGCGACGCTCAGTCGTCAGGCAGAAGAGTTTGCTGGCCAGTACATGGAGTTGATCGCTTTGGGGCATGATGAGCATGCCATGGAGTTAAAGAAAGAGTGGTACAACCGCCTTTCCACAGACATGAATCTGGCAGACCATTATTTGTCAGACCCTCGGATCTCCGAATCGTTGGTGCAGTTCAAGACAGATCTCGTCAACCGAGAATTCAAACGGCGTGGTCCCAAGGCGGAGTGGGAATTAGATCGACCCATTCGGATCTATTACCAATATGGTAAAGACCATGCTGAGGTCATCTGGTCGGATCCCACAGGTGATAGCGAATTAACGATCCAGATGTTTATGGACTACCGTGTCGACAGCAAAGGAAGAGGGCAGTGGCAGATGAATGTAGTTCAGCCATTGAGGACTCGACTTGTGTCCGAGAGTGTTCTGTAGGGCTATGCTCAATGGAAGTCTCTTGAGGAAAGTGACAGCCCAGTCACTTCCTGACTGAGATCAGTGATGCGTCCGACGATAACGTGAATAACGCCTCGGCGATTTTCCAGTTTTCCATCAACAAGCCAAGCATTGCTGGTTCGAGCTACGCGAAAAAATCGCTCCCACACGGCCTTGAAAATAACTAGGTTGATCGAACCGGTTTCATCTTCCATTGTTGCAAAGACAATGCCTTTTGCCGTTGACGGTTTTTGCCTCAGCAAAATCAGCCCGGCCACTCGAACATGTCTTCCATCTCGAAGATCATCGAGGTCTGTGGAGGTAACACACCGTCGCGTTCGTAGTTCATCGCGAACAAATGAGATTGGATGCGCTTTCAGGCTTAGGCCAGTCATGTCGTAGTCAGCGTGGACTTCTTCCATTGCGGTCATAGGGACCAGCGTGTCTGGCGTTTGTTCTGTTTCGTTCAGATCGGCAAACAACGGTTGTTCGTTCGGGTTGTGATCTTGACCAAGTGAATGCCATACCGCAGCACGACGATCGACATGGAGTGATTCAAATGCATCAGCATCAGCAAGTGTCGCCAGAGGCGTTTTTCCAAGACCAGTGCGTCTCACAAGGTCCTCCATGCTGACGTATGGGCCACCGGATTGCCGTTCGTGGATGAGGTCCAGAGCAGTCTTGGAATGAAGGCCACGAATGGTCCCTAGACCAAGGCGGACGACATGTGAATCTTTTGCTCGATGTTCATTTTGTTCTGGTTCATTCTGTTTGGCATGCTCATTCTGTTTTGGTTCCAGTGTCGATTCCCAATCGCTGAGGTTGATGTCCACTCCACGCACTTTCACGCCATGCTTTTGAGCATCAGCAATCAACTGGGCAGGCGCATAGAAGCCCATGGGCTGACTATTCAGCAGAGCAACACAGAATGCGTCTGGGTAATGGCATTTCAAATAGCAGGATGCATAGACCAGTAAGGCAAAACTTGCGGCATGTGATTCTGGGAATCCATATTCACCGAAACCGCGTATTTGATTGAATACATGTTCAGCAAATGCAGGGGTAAAGTTTTTTTTTCGCATCCCTTTCAGAAGCTTGGTCCGAAACCGGTCAATCAGTCCCGGACGACGCCATGCTGCCATCGCTCTGCGCAATTGATCTGCTTCGCCCGGTGTGAAGCCAGCTGCTACGACTGCCAATCGCATGGCCTGCTCTTGAAAGATCGGTACTCCGAGTGTTTTTTCAAGTACACCGCGTATGGCATCGTTTGGGTAAATGACAGCTTGCGGATTTTCGCGAGCCTTCAAATAAGGGTGCACCATGTTGCCTTGGATAGGACCGGGACGCACGATTGCTACTTCGACTACAAGGTCGTAATAACAGCGTGGTTGAAGTCGTGGCAACATGCTCATTTGAGCACGACTTTCGATTTGGAAGACGCCCACGGTGTCTGCCTTGCAGATCATGTCGTAGGTTGCTTTGTCACCCTGGGGGGTTGTGCCAAGAGTCAGGGTGCGATCGTGATGCTGGGAGATAAGATCGAAGCATCGGTGCAAAGCCGATAGCATGCCCAGTGCTAGGACATCAACCTTGAGGATTCCCAGTTCATCCAGATCATCCTTGTTCCACTGAATGATAGTGCGATCTTCCATCGCCGCATTTTCGATCGGGCACAATTCGCAAAGGCTACCTGCTGTCATCACCATGCCACCGACATGCTGTGACAGATGTCTTGGAAAACCTGTGAGTGTTGTGACCAGATAGACGAATCGTCGGCCCAGTTCTGATTCCGGATCCAGTCCACCTTCGATGCAACGTTCGAGAAAGGTGGCACCGCTGCCACTTAACTTTGCGATGGAATCAATAGTGTCGGCAGAGATGTTCAGTGCTTTGCCGACATCCCGAATCGCACTCTTGGTGCGATAGGTGGTGACTGTGGCTGTTAATCCTGCACGATCACGACCATATTTTCCATAAAGATACTGCAATACTTCTTCGCGGCGCTGGTGCTCAAAGTCAACATCGATATCAGGTGCCTCATCACGTTCTCGGCTGACAAAACGCTCGAAAAGCAGATCTGATTGGCTGGGGTCCACATTCGTAATGCCAAGGCAATAGCAGACAGTCGAATTCGCAGCAGAACCGCGTCCCTGACATAGGATGTTGCGTTGGCGAGCAAAACGGACCATATCCCAGACTGTCAGGAAATATGCCTCATAGCCAAGTTCCTGAATGATTTGCATTTCGTGACGAAGCAGATTGATTACCTTCTCAGGAACACCGTCAGGCCATCGTGCTTTTGCGCCTTCCCAGGTCAAGCGTTTCAGGTGTTCAAGCAGTGACATGCCCGGTGGAGCAATTTCCTCCGGGTATTCGTAGCGCAGTTCGGACAATTTAAATTGACAACGCTCTGCAATTTCAACAGTTCTTTCGATTGCTTCAGGGATATCTCGATACAGGTCCGCAATGTCTTTCAATGATCGGAGATGGCGTTGACTATTACGGAAGCGTTTCTCATGGGCCTTTTCAATGTTTGTTCCATTCTGGATGGCAGACAGGCAATCATGCATCAACATGCGATCGGCGGTGTGGTAGTGAACGTCTCCAGCAACCACAAGCGGTACATCGTTACCAATAGAAAGCTCTCGTAGACGCTGTACATGTACCTGATCGTCTACGCCACGATGGACTTCACACAACAGATAGCCGCTGTCATTGAACACCTCGCGGAACTGCGTTCTCAGAAACCGACTCAGGGATGTGGGGGGATTCAGCTGACTCGTTGCTTCCTGTGGTAGCAATCCTGCCAATAAACCGCTGCTGAATTCGACCACGTCTTGCCAGCCAAGTTGGCAGATTCCTTTCTCGGCTCTCATTCGCCCCCGAGAGATGAGGCGGCACATCTGACCATAGGCGGCACGGTCAGTTGGCCATAACAGCATGGGTGGAGCATCGGTCAGATGAACCTCTGTTCCAACAATGTATTGCAGGTCCAAGTCCTTCGCGGCTGCGTGACCACGAACCACTCCAGCTATGGATGATTCGTCAGTCAGGGCAAGGCCGCGGTAGCCGAGCTCCGATGCCCGTTCCACCAGTTCATCTGGATGGGAGGCGCCAGTGAGAAACGAGAAGTTGCTTTTGCAATGCAATTCGACGTACTGCATAAGCCGTTGGTGTTGAAGCTGCGCGGATTCCAAGAAGAGTGTAACTATGTACACTCTATCGGTTGAGTGTACCGATCGCAATCAGGGTTTTTCCTACCCGTTTCGCGGAAGCCTGACTTCCAGCAGGATGGTGGGCCATGCCAAGGGCGTTTCTGAGAAAGCGATTTTCTCCAGCCTTCAGGTTCACCGCCTCAAATGTAGGATGACAATGACACCAAGATCAAACGAACCGATTCAAAATGCACCCATGCAACACGTCGAGGGAATTCAGCGAGAACTCGCTCCCAGTCATCCACGTTTGATTGGTTATCTGTTGTGGCTCGTTGGTTTTAGTGGTTTGCATCGTTTTTACTTTGGCAAACCGTTGACGGGCGCTGTGTGGTTTTTTACCGGCGGTTTATTGCTGGTGGGTTGGATTGTTGACTTATTCCTGATCCCGGCCATGGCTGATGAGGCAGATCGCGAATACGAAAATGGCAGGTTCGACTACAGCCTTACCTGGGGGTTGCTGGTGTTGTTTGGAATCTTTGGCGCACACCGTTTTTATCTGGGCAAGATTGGTACGGGAGTGCTCTATCTGTTAACTGCAGGTCTATTTGGTTTCGGAATTATCTATGACGTGTGTACTTTGAACGACCAAGTCGACGAACAAAGTCAAAAGGCCACTGTCAGTAGCTGAACGTGGCACACCCGCCAACGGAATATACCGAAACCGCATTCAGCGGGTTACTCAGGTGCAATCAGGACAGCTTGCGCACGGTTACTTTCGTTCCCTGCAGATTGACCACGCATACCTCGCAATCGGTATCGATGAAATCACCCTCGGTGACAACGTCGACCATCAAGTCGCCGATCTGAATTTTCCCACTGGGGCGTAGTGGCGATGCCGTTGTTCCAACGTCTCCAACATTGACCAGTTGCCATGCAGGTAGCTGTTTCGTGTGGTTTCCAGCCAGCAGTGAGGTGCCCGTGGAGGCTGGAGCAGCGACGCTAGGTTTGAGTGTGAGGCGGCTTAAGCCTGGAATCTCACCGATATAACGGGCGAGGAAAAACAAAGCGATCAGGAAGCAAGCAAATGCACTCATGACCGTGAGCACATCAGCACCCAGTCCATTCAACTCTTCATTTGTTGCAGGGAAAAAACCTCGTGATGAAGCCATGACGAGTGAGACCAGTACGAGCAGGGTGCCACCAATTCCGGCAAAGCCGAACCCAGGAATCACAAAGAATTCCACTGCGATGAAGATAAGCCCCAGAGCGAACAATAGAACCTCTAGCCATCCCGCGGTTCCTCCCAAAAAACGGCTCCAGAAAAATAGACTGAAGCAAAGTAACGAAGTCAGGCCACCGACACTGATACCCGGAGCACTCAACTCAAACAATAATGCAATGAGTCCAATTGCGATAAGCAAAAAGGTGGCAAATCCAGTATTCAAGAGGAAAACAAAGGTGTCGCTCCATGTTCGTTTGATTACCTGCATCGGTTCGCGAACATTGATTGCCTTAGCAAGATCAGCACGATTTTGAATCACTTCGTCAGCGAATCCGAGTTCGACCGCACGCTTGCCATTAACGGTAAAAAACATTTCCTTTCCTGCTTCGCGGACAGGATTTCCTTTTTCCCATTCTTCCCGATTTTCGAGCGAGCTCCATTCTTTGTTCGAGATGTATTTTTTTTTGCCTGTCTTCTTGTTCGTTGCAGCGAACACCACGAGATCCTTGTCAACCATTTTTTCGGCCAACGCGATGGGCCTTCCCCTAGCTTCCGCAGTATCTCGTACTTTTTGAGCTAGCACACTACGACTTTTTGCTTCTGTGTATCGAAATCTTCCGTCTTCCCCCATCACAATTTCGCCAGCATCCCCGATTCGAGCAGTCGGAAGCATGATGATTCGATCACAGGCGAGGGAAAGTAGAGCGGCGCCACTGATTGCGTCTTTTTCGATAAAGGCAACCGTTTCCACCTGTTTGGCATCCAGCACCATGTCCATCAATTCAAATGTCACATAAGTGAATCCACCTGGGCTATTGATGTCGAGCACAATGACATCAGCACCCGAATCAATTGCTTGCTGAAATTTTTGCTTTAGCAATTCTCCACTGAGAGGATTAATGTCCTCATGGAGCGGAATCACTACGCCGGTTCTCGCTGGTGTACCGCGATTGATTACTTGCGCGAGTGAGGGTGTACCGGCGATACAACAGAGAAGAGCGATGAAGATTAATGCAAGATGACGCATCTGTATCGTGCCTAAATTCGATGGCTGATGATCTAGGGCAGCAGGTATCTGCCGTTGGTTCATGCAAGGAAGTTATTAAACGCCAAAGGCCAAGTCGAGCGAAAGCCGGCAACGTATGATTTCTCTGCAAAACAGCAAGTAAGGAGTGGTACGGAAGTCACAATTCCGCCGTTCGCCGGACAGATTCTACAACATCTCGTTTTCGACGTTATTCTGTTAGGCTCCGCTATCCATTATACGCGGCGCCAAAACGTTGGAAAAAATAAGACCAACACGCTGAATACTTCCACTCTGCCCAGCATCATCAGCCACACAAATAGTAATTTTGCACCTTGGCTGAAATGAGCGTAATTGTTGGTGGGGCCAACGACGCCGAGGCCTGGGCCGATGTTGTTCAGGGTTGCGGCCACCGCACTGGCGGCATCGAGCAACTCTTCATTTGCCGTCAACTGCTGTGAGTCAGTTTCAGCTTCGGTAAACTCAGAATTGGCAAGAGAAACCGAGTCTCTCGCGGACCATGTTTCGTTCGGTTCGAACGTTACCAACAGAAGCCACGAGAAAACGAAGATCGCCAAGATCATTGCAAAGTAGACGACAATGCTGTGGGGCAATGCTGGATCATCAATCGATGATCCACTGATCCGGATCAAACGCACGACTCTGGGGCGGTGTGCTTTCTCAATTTCCAATCGAAGGATTTTGTAAAAAAGAATATGCCGAATGACCTTCATTCCACCACCTGTGCTGCCAGCACATCCGCCGACAAACATGAGCAGCAATAGAATTCCTCGACCAAAGTTATTCCAGCCATTGAAGTCGGCGGTTCCGTATCCGGTTGTCGTCAGTATGGAAACGACTTGGAACAGGCCGTAACGCGCTGAATTGCCAAAGGAATCAAAGCCACCATCATCCGCTCGCATGCCAAAGAAAATAATAGCCGACGTGACAACCAGAATGATTCCCAGATAGGTTCTGAATTCGACATCCTGAAAAATTTTGCCTGCTCGTCGGAGAAGGACCAGATAAAGCAATGTGAAATTTGTGCCAGCCAGAATCATGAATATGATTGTCGTGTACTCAATCAGCGGACTATTGAATTGTCCAAGGCTTGAGTTGTAAGTGCTGAATCCCCCCGTGGCCATTGTTCCAAACGCGTGGCACAAGGCGTCGAACATCGTCATGCCTTCGAGTTTGTAAATGATCGTCAGCAAAATGTTGAAGGTGGCATAGATCGATGCAAACACCAATGCAGTGTTCTGCATGCGAGGTAGGCTGCCATCCTTGGTGGGGCCAGGCATTTCTGCACGCATCATTGCTTTGCCAGCTGAGCCCTGTCCAAGGATCGCCACGAACAGAACGACAATCCCCAACCCACCCAGGAAGTGTGTCCACGAACGCCAAAATAGAATGCAATTGGGAACCAGGTCCGTTGATTCCACATTGGTCAACACTGTTGCACCTGTGGTGCTGAAACCAGACTGTGATTCAAACATCGCTTCGATGAATGTGATGGGTTGATCAACACTTGTGCATGTGCCACTGAGGTAGTAAGGCAGGGCACCCAGTACGGTCGCCATGACCCAACTTAGTCCCACAATCGCCATGGCTTCTTTTTGATAGAACGGGCCACCGTGGTGTCGCCTGCCAATCCAACGCAGCACACCGCCGGTCACCATGCAGATTAGAAAGCTCTCGATCAGTGCGATAGCGCCTCGGGTCTCAAATGACGTCGCAGGCTCCAAGTCCGTTCGATTCGCGAAAAGGGGAACAGCGAATGGCAGACTGGCGAGCATCGACCCACCGATTAAGAGGCAAATCGTACCCAGCAAGCGAAGGAGAAGTGGGAAATTCAATGCTCAAACATTTCATGACTAAGGGCAAAACCGAGGCTGCAAGCTTAACCACTGCGGTACGAGCTTCGTACCACCACTTGGAAATAGAGTTCGATTGGACGTGCTTTGGCAGGCAAACATCATCAAAATCAACGTAAATGGCACTCGCTTTGCACAGGTGAACACACGGTAAGTTTGATCTCTGTTCCCCACGGAGGCCTTGATTACCTTTCTGCGGGGCGGCACTGGAGGCGGTGCCGCTCCGCTACTCACGATCATTGGTGACGATCATTCCCTCGTCTCGAAGGTACTTTTATGCCCTGATCTTCGACTCTCGCCAAACGACAGCAGAGGACATCTCACGTGCTCACGTCTTTACCCGAAAAACTGGGAATTTGGGAATTTGAGAAAGAGGTTGGCAAAGGTGTATGATTTTGCCGCACTGCCGTGATGCAAATTGCGACATTTTGGAGTGGTCAGTTTTTGGGGGATTTGGTTTTGTGTGGACGTTTTACGCTGCGAGCCCCCGTAATTGATTTGGGGCAGCTTTTCTTTACGACCATGGGCCACGCGGACATGGATTCGGTGAACGGGGATTTGGGAACTGAATTTAAAGTGGGACCGGCACGGTTTAACATCGCGCCAACACAAAATATTTTATGTATTCA
>CAXGRW010000005.1:0-31175 GCA_964012125.1 uncultured Rhodopirellula sp. | reverse complement strand
CATCCGAGATCGCGGAATCGCGTTCTTCCCGCCGCAACCAACGAGGGATCGAACTCAAAATCCGAATCATCCCATTCCAGATTTTCCCGCACTGGGATACTCAACAGATAGGAAGCGATCTCCTGCGCTTCCCAGTGATCCAACTTCAGATTTGGCATGCGCCCAGCCGGTCTGACAGCGTGTGGGTTTTCCAGGAATCCGGTTAGCCCAACAAGACTGTATTTTTCGGCAGGGTTCCCCAAGGGCACGGAACCTGCCGGCAATTCTTCACTGCCGTCCTGCCTGAACGGCGAGTGGCACGCAACACAACCCACCGAGTGGAACAGTTTTTGTCCACGTTTCGTCGCATCACCATCCAACGCATCCCTCTGAAACTTCTCACTACTTAACGACGCCAAGTAGTGCGTGATTGCAACTGCGGCAGCCTGCTGCTCGGCAGGCGCAAGTTGCCCCAACACGTGCGGCATGCTTGTACCGGGCTTCGTTTCATGCGGATCAAGAATAAATTCCGTGATGAAGCGCGGGTCAACTCTTGAGGCAACAGAAGACAAATCTGGGGCTGGCTTTGCTTCTAGAGCAAGTGAGTCGGCCGCGTGGCAATTCGTGCAGTGGAACTGCTGCAGCAAAGCGACACCCTGAATCCGAGCATCGAGCCCACTCTTCTCATAATTTCCGGCCACCTTGGTACCAGATGTACCACTGGCTGCGATATCCATCAGATACTTGACCAGATCCAAAAACTCTTGACGACTTTCCAATTGATCGGCCAAACCCTCAGGCATGGACGACTTGGCATCCATTTTCAATTCGTCAACGCTGTCGCGTGGGACGGCGACCAATCGCTGCTCAGGAGACGTATCGCGTATCACATACTGCGTTGGCGACTCATCCACAATGCGTCCCTTAAAAACGCGTCCGTCAACGTCAAGAATACTGACAGTTTCGTAACCCTTCTTGATCGCCTTGGAAGGCAGCAGGATTGATTCCACAAAATGAGCATCAGGCACCTCAGTCCCGACTCGCGTCAAATCAGGCCCCAGCAAATTGGTTGCTCCCTGTGCATGGCAGCCAACACAATTGAACTTTTTCTGTGAAAACAGAATCGCACCTTGAACCGAGTTCCCCTTCTCTCTGGCATCCTTCGCCAACGCAGTCGCCAGTTCACGTTTGAGCTTTACAGTCAACGTCTCCGGCGTTTGCGACTCCGTCTGCGCGGTGAGAATTGTTTGCCAGCACATTCCGGTCAGGATGGCGGCAACTATCAAAACATTTCGAAACACGCGTGGCCTCTCCGTAAACAAATAAGAACTTCTCAGCTCAACGTCCTTCGGCTTGTTTAACCGCAGAATCGCCAACACAGTTCAACAGACATGCTAACGATGCGATAGCTCTCTGACGGTTACTTCGCCTTTTTGCCGACAATCCCTATCTCCGCTGCCGACCCCCACTGACTTCCATTCACCTCTTTCATCGACCGTACGCGGACATAACGGCCTGTTACCGGATTTGGGCAGTCAGCAGCCTGCGACTTTTTGGTCTTCTTGAATTCGGCAATCACGGTTGGATCGCCAAAGTCCTCGGCTGAATCACTGACAGTGAATTCTGCTTTCGCAAAAGCCCCGTTCCAGCCATTGTCCTGCCGCGATAAATACCGAAATCCAGTGATATCGTAGGTCCCACCCAAATCGAGAACCAACTCATGAGGTGGGGCGGCAACACCGCTATCGAAACGTGAATGCCACAAAGAACGTGGGTTCCCATCCACTGCGTTGACGGCAAGTTTTCCATTACTTTCGTTCTGACTGCTGAAACGCAGCACTTTGATCTGTTTGGCGGGAATCAAATTCTTGGCCTTGATCGTATTCACCTTGCCGGACGTCCCATTCGGATTGCCCTTGGACCCAAACTTGGCCGCACGATCCCGATCCTGCAGTTCTTTGGTAAAGAATGTTCCCGCTTGCCATGGCTCATGCGACGCATCAGCGTGAGCAATCATTTTGCTCAACACTTCCGGATGCTGACCAGCTAGATCCTTCGTTTCACTAACATCACTGGCAAGATCGTAGAGTGCCCACTCGCCATCTTTCCGAGCACGAATCGCTTTCCACTGTCCCATTCTGACTGCAGTTTGATTGCCGTATTCCCAGTAAAGAAAATCGTGCTGTTCCTGCTTGTGGCCAGTCGCTTCCTCACCGACTAGTTCTGTCAGGATTGAGATTCCATCGAGATCCTCGGGAGCTTTTGCATCAGCCAATTCTGCAAGTGTAGGAAAGACATCGACTTGGCTAAACAACAAATCGCTAACGGTATTCGGCTTGATTTTACCTGGCCACCGCACCAGATAAGGAATCCTAAGTCCACCCTCATACAAATTCCCCTTGCCTCCCCTGAATTCAACACCCGTACGCGGATTCAAATTCGGGCCGAAATAGCCTCGCGGATACTCCTTGCTACGAAATCTATCCTGCCCACCATTATCACCTGTGAAGAAAACAATAGTGTTGTCTTCCAGCTTAAGATCACGCAGCAAGTCAAGAATGGCTTGCAGGTCGTTATCAACCATCGTCACCATCGCAGCGTAATTTTTTACATCTTGTGCAATTTTAGGATCATTGAACCACTCATCATCTTTGTAGGCATCAAACGCAGGATCATCTGCCGGAATGTCATACATGCCGTGCGGCGGGGTGATAGGAAAATAACAAAAGAAGGGACGATCTTTATTCTCACGAATGAAGTCCAAACCACGTTTCATGATTTCGTAGTTCGCGTAAGTTTCTCCACTGCGTCCACCGTCGTTTCCAGCCAACGGAACTTCTTTACTATTGTGAACCAAGTACGGCGGATAGAACGAGTGAGCATGAACCTGGTCGTAGTACCCGAAAAAATCATCGAACCCATGATCTTCTGGAACACCTGTCGAGCCTCGTCCGCCGGCACCCCACTTTCCGTAACCACCAGTTGCATAACCGCGATCCTTGAGCATGCTGGCAATGGTTGCCTCACCAGCACGAAGAGGTGTCCCCCCCGGATTGTCCCGCACTGAACAATGCCCCATATGCTTGCCCGTCATCATGCATGCCCTGAGTGGCCCGCACACAGGCGCGGCGGCAAGTGCCTGCGTAAAACGAATACCCTCCGACGCCATCTTGTCCATATTGGGAGTACGAATCCGCTCGTTGCCCATATGCGAAAGCTCGTAGTACGCCAATTCATCAGACATGATGTAGACGATATTCGGTGGCTGCTTTGCACCGCCCGCCTGCTCTGCAGAATTCGCCGATGACGCACACAACAAAAAAGCGTAGAGACAAGAAAACACAACGCTCACGGAGCGTCGCAGAGAGCTAGAACATTGCAACAGCATGGATTTTTCCGGAATGGATATACGGTGACATAGAAGCGGCTTATTCCCGCTCCCTGCCAGATATCTTACCTGCAAAAACCATCGTCGTCAGACACAAAAGAACGCGAAAGCGGCCCCCTGCTTCGTGCATGCCTTAACACGGGGGCGAACCCGCGACATTTCACAATCCATAGGACGAGAATTCCGTGAATTTGCTGAGTGAAAAAAGGGGAGACGGCCAGAAGCAGTCGCCACAAGGAACCACCTAGGGGTTCAATTGTTGGCCTTATCTTTGCTGCTAGCAGAGCTCAACAATTTAGCCATGCGTGGCCGGGCGTCCTGAATTTCCTCCAGATCAAGATTCATACCCAAGCTTCGACCAATTCCGGCGTAGAAGCGGGAAAGACCATCGCTCCATTGCGAGCTGACAATATCGATGGGGCTTTCCCCCCTATCGTTTCTGACCGACGCCGAGGCGCCTTTTTCAAGCAAGAGTTCCACAATCTCGAACTCACACATGAAGGCAGCAATATGCAGCGGCGTATTCCCGTCCTCATTGGTGCGATCGATTCTTGCTCCTCGTCGTAGTAGCAGCTTGACGGCTTCGACTTGTCCGTTCAACGCGGCATCACTCAATGCCGTGGATCCGCCGGCGGGTTTCCTTTCATTGACTCGGGCTCCGCGCGCCACCAGAATTCGAATCCGATTAAGATTTCCTTTCGACGCAGCCTCATTCAAAGCACTGCGACGATCGACATGAGCCGCATCCATACCGGCCTGCAGCTTAGCCGCACCCTCTTGGGTATCGGTTACGTGAAATATGAAATCATTACTGAAGAGGCCTTGTTGATTTTGAACTTGCAACAGGTGCATGCCCACATCTGGCAATTCATCCAAGCGGAGTTGAACAGTCTCGCCGTCGATGCTGATACTTCCATCAACGCGCCGACCGTCGACAAGGACATTTGCATCCTCCTCGATATGACGGCCACTGAGCGTCATCTGCTGTTTGCCTTCAAACAGGATCGGGAACTTCTGACGGCCACTTTGACGTTCTAACGAACCGAGCGTCCATAGAGCTGGCTGCGGTGTTTCAAGGTCAGCCTTGACGCCATGCCTTGCAGAAAACGTCCCCACAAACTCTCCAGCCTCAGCCAACCGAACAAGCTGTGTTCTCTGGAAGTGATACCGGTCTACATCGCCCAAGCTGCTTTCATAAACAGCATCGCCGCTGGGCAAATCCGCACTGTACTGCAGTTTGATCGGAGTCACTGTCTGGTCTGAATCGATCAGGACCCCTTCGGCCTGCAGGACAACGCCGCCCTCTGCGGCCGATTGTTCGAGCGAGTCCAACAAATCGCCAGTGAGTTTCTGGTTTGCTGTCTTGCGATTCAATGTGACTTGACGTGCGAATGCTCCGGAAAAACCAGTACTGCCTTCGAGCACCATATCCCAGATGGGATCAAAGCGTCGACGCCCGCCCCAAGAAAACTGCCACATACGCCGTTCTGGGATACCCTGCTCTGCGATGGCACGATAGAAATCAAAATCGATGATATTGAGTCGCCCCTGTGGCAGAATCAAGAATCGGTCATACGCTCCTCGCCAGGTCGGCGCATCCATTCCGGTGCCTGGCGTATTGGTGCTGACCAGAAACGGCATCCTGTGACAATTGCCACAAACATTCGGCCTCGGTTTTCCATCGTAATCACCATCGATATGAAAGAGTTTGAAACCCTCTTGCGCCCGATCAGAGACAACATTGCTGTACGCCCTTTTCTGGGCTGGCGGATACGGAACACTCAGCAAAAATTTTGCCATGTCATCGCGTTCGGCAGCAGTCAACGCTCCCGACTTGCCTTCATCGTTTACAGCAGAATCACCAACCCTACTCATGGTTCCGGCGATTCCTCCATCAATCAGATGCCGTGTCGTGCTGGCCGGATCATCACGCTTGCTGTTGGGAGGATCAGAACCATGAATGTTCGCGCTGTTATTTCCACCATAAGGGTCGCCCGGAATCCCATCCCAATGGTAGGGTGCGGTGTCTCTCAAACCTCGAATTGGCATGGTAGACCGAGGCATGATCTGATTACCTCCCGTCACCACAGGGGTCTTCAGCACCCACAGCAACTGGTCCGTGTGACCGTCTGGATGACAACTGGCACAAGCAAATGTCTTTGTTGTCGAAGCTGCCGCCGTATTGAAAGCGATCCTTCCACGCTTGACCGCTGGATGAGTTGGGTCCTCCAAAGCGATTGTTTCAACGACTGTCGGCATGGCCGGGTCTGAAACATCCATGAATGAGACCGTATTTGCGACGGCATTGAGAGTCCACGCCACATCCGCTGTGCCGTTGGCATCGCTCTGCAATGCGATTCCTCTGGGCACCGCATCAACCTCAACACGCCCGAGCACTTGCCCATTGGCAGCATCCACAGTAAAGAACTGGTCGGAACCCGCAGCAGACACAAAAAGTGTTGCGTCATCATTGCTGACCTCAATCGCAAACGGCGTCGCAAGTGCAGCCTCCGGCTCGGGATGCTCAGGAGGCAGAGGCTCTAGCTCCATGAAATTAATGTCTGCTTCAAGCTGCTCTGCGCCCGCGATCTCATTCGTGCGAGGAAGAACGCTCGTGATGCGGTTCAGAAATGCTCGATTTTCAAGTTCAGCAAGCCCATGATCTTTGGTTCCTGCACGACCATTCACCTCGTTTCGAGCATCCGTTTGTGCGATGTAAACGCGCCCCTTGGAATCGACAGTCATGCCATAAAGAAGCGTTCCGAGCGAATCCACCGTTTCCACCAAACGATCAGATTCAGTATCAAAGACATACAAATCACGGTCAGGCACCCGCGGGTGCTTGATGATGTCGACCACTGCTCCAAGCGACAGCACGTTGTTGTTTGCGATCGAATGCTGATAAGCATCAAAGGTCACCAATTTGCCATCGAAGTCACCGGTGCCGCCAGACAACTGAGTTTTATTATTGGACTCAAAAGGAATGACATACAGCAGACCATTGCGCACGATAATCTGCCGGGGATCTTGAGCTGTAATTTTCAGGTGCCCCGTGACCTCGCGATCTGCAACGTCAACAATGGCAATCTGATTTTCGGATGACAACGCCACATAGGCTTTCTTGTTGTTGGCAAATGCAATCCCAACAGGCTCGTCAAAATGCGTTGCTCTTGTTTCTGAGTTGAAATCCTGAACCGTACCCACCACCTGCAGATAGGTTGGACTCAAAGCGTCAGTGTCAATCACGCTCACCGAATCAGAAACATGATTTGAAACCCACATTTCTTTTCCATCTGGTCGAGCCGCAAGGCTCACAGGATCGATGCCTACGTTGATTCGCGTGATGACTTCCCGTGTATCAGCATCGATGACGTCAACAGTATCCGATGGTGTGTTGACCACAAACACAAGTCGATCCAGCAACCTGATAGGCGATGCGTGCGGACTCACAAAAGTCGGATGTCCTACCTGCTGTCGTTGGTTGGGCGCAGCACTGGCAGTGCCAGCCATCGCAGACCCGACCATCACATCTCCCTGAAAATCGGTTCGCCGACGCGAACGATCAATCCAGACACTGACCAGCAGACTGAGACACAACACGAGACCGAGTTTCTTTTTCACGACACTGTCCTGATCAAAAGCGAGAAACTGCCGAATACCTCCGACTTAAAACAACTAGAACGCCTGAGCAATTGGCAGGCAAGGTTTTTGGCAGTGGTTGTTACGCAGCGATACCGGCAACCTGACCAAATTATCCGACAATTACACAAAACGCGTCCTTACCTGCATCAGCGGCTACATAAAGCTGAACTCAACGCGTCATTGTCATCACACTCACTTGGCTTCATGTGATTTTGAAGCACGCGATCGTTTCTGAACCTGCCTGCTGGCAGAACAGATCGGGCATTTGCCTGGCAGATCATGCACAAGAACAGTGATCGAGAATCGGAGGCATGCAGAAACAAGCATATTCACCTCGCAGCCAAGGGAAATAAGCGTTCGCCCAGCAACAACCCTCAAGGTCCTTAGCAGTCAGAATAGCGGGAATATCGCTATCGAAATCTCTAACAATCGCCGGCTATTCATCGCCAGTGCCCGAAACGCATTATGAGCCAACATTGGTCACGTCTCGCGAGTCATGATGACCGCTACAGATTCACATCTCAATTTCTTCAAAACGAAGCAAATCAGATGAATTTTCTACTTAAAAACCGAATTGACTGAGAATGGTTTTTCCCACAAAAACCGCGGTAAATATGCCTGTACCCGTGCCGCAACCGCCATTCCCCTATCACAAATTCACAAATTGCAACGAGGGGGTGTTTTTCATCTCCTCCCGATTTGCTACCAAATGCTCAGAAGAATGACTCTTAGCGACTGAATTTATCCCCAAATCACTTCGCGAGCCTGCGAGGCAACGGCGAAGAACTCTTGCAATCTTTACGGTGGCAACTTGGAACTCGAAGCACTGATGAACTTGTTGTTCGGCCTCATGGGCGGCTTGGGAATTTTCCTCCTTGGCATGAAGAACATGTCCGACGGAATGCAAGCAGTTGCTGGCGCAAGTCTGCGAAGTTTGATAGGGATCGTCACCAACAATCGTTTTCTCGCCACGATCGTCGGCATCGTCGTCACTTGTGTTGTTCAATCGAGTTCTGTCACAACAGTGATGGTCGTCGGCTTCGTCAACAGCAGTGTGATGGAACTATCGCAGGCGATTGGCGTGATCATGGGTGCCAACATCGGCACCACTATCACCGGCTGGATTCTGGTATTGAAGATTGGCAAGTACGGATTGCCACTGCTCGGGATTGCAGCTTTCTTCTTTCTGTTTTCGAAGAGTGAGCGTTGGCGTTATTGGGCCATGGCCATCATGGGCGTGGGAATGGTTTTCTTTGGCCTCGAGTTGATGAAGGACGCTTGTGCGATCATCAAAGAGACTCCGCAATTCGAAAGCTCATTCAAATACTTTACGGCTGACAACTACTTGGGTGTTCTCAAATGTGCATTGGCAGGTTGTCTGCTCACCACGCTGGTGCAGTCTTCCTCCGCAACACTCGGCATCACAATTTCACTGGCTACCCAAGGAGTGATCGGTTACGAAACCGCAGCGGCTTTGGTACTGGGTGAAAACATTGGCACGACCATCACGGCATTGCTCGCCTCGCTAGGGGCAACGACGAATGCCAAACGGGCCGCTTATTTCCACATGATATTTAACCTGATCGGTGTTTTCTGGATCACCTTGATCTTTGCCTGGTATATTCAATTCATTCAGACAATTTTGGATAACGATGTCTCCGAGATGGTGTTAGTCGATGGAAAAGAGACCTATCCCTACACGACAGCGGCAATTGCCCTCACTCACTCAATTTTCAACATCGTCAACACCCTTCTGTTCCTGCCTTTCCTGCCTCTCTTCGTTCGTTTGCTGGAACGAATTGTGCCTTCCAAAGATTTCAAAGAAAAGCCAAGGCTGACTGACTTGGACATGCGACTACTCGAAACTCCACTGCTTGCAATTGAACAATCGCGGAAAGAGATTGAGAAAATGTCGACAGGCTGCGAGAAGATGCTTGCATGGATCGATGAACTTTATGACCAGGATGAAATCGACAAGAAACTTGCAGACAAACTTATGCATCGCGAGCAGGTGCTTGACTCAGTTCAGGATGAAATCGCAAAACATGTGACAAATATGCTATCGAATGATATCCCGCACTCGGTGGCAGTTGAGGCCCGACAACAATTCCGCATGGCCGACGAGTATGAGTCGATCAGTGACTACATCGTTAACATTCATAAGTTTGATGTTCGATTGCGACGTGATGACCAGCGATTCACCACTACGCAGCGGAGCGGAATCAAGGTCCTCAACAAGATGTCAACGGAGTACCTCGAACTGGTCAATCAGGCGTTAGCTGCGAATGATCCAGGTGTTGTCACCAAGACAGAAAGTGCCTCCAAGCGATTACGAAAACAGATCAAGCAACTTAGACGCGAACACCTTTCTGACCTGTCAGAGGGCTCCATTTCTCCGCAGGTAAGTGTTGCTTACCTTGCTGTGCTTAACGCTTTCAGCCGAGTTAGAGATCACATCGAAAATGTGGCAGGCGCCGTTTCTGGTGAGAAATAAGAAATAGCCGAGAAGTACAAGGAGTACCGCTCGTATGAGTCAGTCGCCATCCTCGGCGACGCGACTCCCGCTGTGGTGGGACCCAAAAACACGGCTTAGTAACAAAAATACAGCTTAGTAACCAGCGATCGTTGCTGGCGTCACCTTTGCCGCAAAGGCAGGCTGATGGTACTGTCCGGATCATGGCCGCTTGAATCATGCCACGCTTTCCCGGCACATTTATTTCTCGGCACATTTATTTCCCGGCACCTTATGTGCCATGAGCAAGCGTGCTGCATCAATCCAACGCCTACGATCCTATCGGTTGACTTCGCATTGTGCTGGATTGTGCAAGTCCGCAATTCGCACGTCAATTAGCCCAAACTCACGGTTTTTAACGCATTCCCCGCTGTCACGCACAAATCTTTTAATTCCTGTCGTGAATCTTGTTAACGATTCCGACTGACTGACGGCATACTGTCAGGATGGAAAAAAAAGCATGAATCGAGATCAGTCCGAGAATGATCGCCGCGAAGTCTTTACACAGCACTGGATGGCCGCTGAGCCATCGGTATCAGCCTATGTATTTGCGGTGATCTCGAGTTTCCATGATGCTGAAGATCTGGTTCAACAGATTGCGCAGGAAGCCGCTCGTCGATTCGATCAATATGATCCGGAACGACCTTTTCTCGGTTGGGCACTCTGGATCGCAAAATCACGTGTCATCGATTTCTACCGCCATCGCAGTCGTGACCGTTTGGTTTTCTCCGATGACTTGTTGAGTCGCCTTGGCGAGGTCATTGCGAGTCGAGAAACGGGGCGCAACGAGAGGCGGGAAGCTCTCGAACACTGTTTGGACAGCCTGCCAGAGCGTTCAAGAAAGCTGTTGGATCTGCGATACGTGGAGAACGCTCCGTCGGACAGCATCGCGAAGTCTGTGGGTTCTACCTCTGCTTCCATCCGCGTCACGTTGACTCGCTTACGAGATCGCTTGGCCGCGTGCGTTCAACAACGTCTTGCCATGGAAGAGGCAAGATGATGACGCAGCACCAAGGAAAAATAGACCAATATCTCGACAGTGGCTTGGGGCCAGAGGACGCTGCCCAGTTTGAGCAGTGGTTGAAAGAGGATCAGAACTTGCAAATGTTGGCAGCGAGAGCTGAGCTACACACTGATCTTCGTCGCTCGCTTCAGCGTCGTAGTGTCCAAAAAGAAGCGATGTCGCATTTTCGCGATTTGACCTCGCATTCAGATGAAACCGAGCCTGACACACAACGGCAGGAGCAGACATTTTCGAGAAGGCCAAACACGGTAGCTTCGACAACCAATACCAACTGGTATTCAAAAAAGTGGTTCATTTTGGCAATGACAACCGCTGCGATTCTCCTATTTGCATTTCTATCAATTCCAGAATCCGAATCACCGAACCGGCAAACGGCCGCACGCAGCCAACGCATCGCCAGAATCGCTTACCAACAAAACGCAGGATGGCAATCAGGCCCACGTGTGACCGGCGATGCAGTTGGTGGTGGCATGGTGCAACTACAGGTTGGCATTGCACGCTTGGACTTTTCCAACGGTGCGACAGTCACGTTACAAGGACCGGCAAAGTTTGAAATTCTTTCTGCTAACCGAACTCGACTACACCAAGGGGTTCTGACAGTCCATGTTCCTGGAACTGCGATTGGTTTTGAAATTGAAACTCCGGCAATCGACGTTATCGATCTGGGGACTGCATTTGGCCTCGCTGTCGGAGTCGATGGCGAAACAGATGTTTGTGTTTTTGAAGGCGAAGTAGAAGTCAGCGCAAGCGGCGAAACGTCAAACAGCAAGAGCCGCCTTCTTCATGCAGGCAGTGCCGTACGATCCAAGCCTCAGGAAGGAAAGATCGAGTCTGTCCTGTATGAAACAAATCGTTTCAAAGATGGCTGGCCAGTCACCTCGGGTGTTCTCCAAGCGACTGGCTTGATGAAGTTTGTTTCACCGGGCCCAGAATTTGTGCCCGGCAGGTACGAGGACAACGAACACATTGTCGTGTTTGCGGAACGTCAGGGAATCACATTGGATTCCGAAATCCCAGTTGATCTGACATCACCGGGACTGTACCAGCGAATTCATCGCCACAACGATCAGAAAATTGCCGCAGGAACCACCGTCCGAAGTTATCTGTTGCAACTGGATCCACTTGGAACGAGAGAACGAAACTCAGAAAACAAGCCTCGGGTGACAGGGCAAATCACCTTCGACAAACCAGTTATTGGCTTGATAGCCAGCACCTCGCGACTGACCAATACGGACACTCTACTCGGCCATCCTGACGGCCAGTACAAAACCACGCGACGTGGAATCGAACCCACACGCAAAGAAGATAACCTCGGAATAAAACGTGATGCAGTAGTTTTGAGTGATGATCGACGCACACTTTCTCTTGACCTCTCTGCAGGATCTGCAGTCGATCAGATTCGAGTGATTGTCAAGGAAACAGAACCGAAATCGAACGGACAACAGAGAACAAAATGAGACGACGAGCTTTTTTGCGAGGTGTCAGCGGGGCGACGATGGCGTTACCCTCCTTGGAAGCAATGGCTGCCCCAACGGAAGCAACCGCGACACGCATGGTTTGCGTGGGCTTGAATTTTGGCTTCGTGCCTCGGCTATTCTTCCCCACAACCACAGGGAAAAATTACGAACTCACTGAGCGCCTGGAACCGTTAGAGAAATTCCGTAATGACTTCACGGTATTCTCTGGACTTGACCATGGAGTCGAGGCACAGGGCGGGCACGGCGGAGTACACGCTTACCTGTCGGGAGTATTATCAAAACACTCCAGAAACATGCCGGAAGCAAACATATCGGTTGACCAAAAAGCCGCTCAACTCGTGGGTTCCGAGACACGGTACCCATCCCTACAAATCGCCAGCGGCAACGACCCAAATAACCAGATTTCCTGGAACGCCTCAGGAGTATCTTTGCCGCCCATTTCCAAGGTGGACGTTCTCTACAGTTTGTTGTTTCAAAAAATTGATCCAAAGCTTCAAAAAACAACACAAGGAAAACAGGCCGCACGAGCGAGCATCCTCGATCTCGTGAAGACCGATGCCGAATACCTGCAACGAAGGGTCGGCGCACAGGACAAATCCAAACTTGATCGTTATTTCACGTCAGTTCGCGAAGTGGAAAAACGCCTTGCACAATCAAGCGAATGGCTCACAAAACCCAAACCCAAGGTGAACTATGAAATACCAGGGGGTGCCAACACCATGGATTTCATCGAAAGAGTCCCGCTGTACTACGATCTAATGGCGCTTGCATTGGAAACAGACTCCACCCGTGTGATCACACTGGGACTGGCTGACATCGGAGCCAACTACGGTGGCTTTGACATTAGCCGCGGCTATCACCAACTGACCCACCACGGAAAAGTACCCGAGTACATCACTGAATTGTCCGTGATAGAACAATTCCACACTGCTCAACTCGCCCGCTTTTTAAATAAGCTTAAGTCCGTGTCGGAAGGAAATGGGAAAACGTTGCTGGACAACAGCATGGTTCTGTTTGGTTCAGGCATGGGCAACGCCAGTTCGCACTCAAACAAAAACCTGCCTTTGATTCTGGCAGGCGGCGGATTCCGACACGGTGAACACAAGTCGTACTTCAAAGATGAAAACCAGAAGAATGCGACGCCAGCAGGCCGTCTGTTTGTCTCTATGCTGCAACGCTTTGGCGTTGAAACCGACCGCTTCGGTACGGCAAGTGGCACCCTGCCAGGCTTGGAGATGCGGGCATGAACAAGCTTTGTAATTTCTGCACCACCGCACCTCGAACCAACCGAACGGAACCTTCCTTGCGTAAATTCGACACGGTGACAATGCAGCTCTTTGCGTTGTCGATGGCTTTCATTCTGCTTGGGACTGTGACTCATGCAGCCCCCGACGAGACCGCTGCATCTGCAACGGGCGGCATACCTCCCTATGTACAGAGTTACCTAAAGCAGCACTGCCACCAGTGCCACGGCGCAACGAAGCAGAAAGCAGACCGACGCCTTGACCAGTTTTCGACCGAGCAGGCATTGGATGAAGATGCGAGAGATCTGCTGGAAGAAGCATTGGACGCGATGAATCGTGGTGAAATGCCACCGCGTGAGAAAGGTATTCCCGAACCTTCCACGCAGCAAACCAAGGAAGTGATTACGTGGATCACGAGCTACTTGGATTTGACGAGCAACGCTGGAAAATCATCCACCACAGTACTACGTCGGCTCAACCGATTTGAATATGTCCGTACAATCCGCGACCTACTGGGAGTTGACATCGAGTCCTTTGATCCCACTGGAGATTTTCCACCGGACGCCAAGATTCATGGATTTGACAACAACGGTGAAACACTGACTTTGTCAGACTACCAGTTGCAACGCTATCTGGAAGTCGCTGAAGCGTATTTGGATCAGGCCTGCTTCTTTGACCGGCCTAGTCCCGAAACATCAAGTTGGTCCTATTCAGGCAAAGACTTCAACGGAGTGCTGGCGTACCAACGCGCTCCAGTTACCTGGCGGCTTATCGTTCCTGCTGAATCCCCAGCAAACCAGATGAAGCTGGGAGATTACGTTGAAATTGGGCATGGGCAACCATCGGAACGGCACCCAAACTTCGTGACTCACTTTGTACGTCAAGGTGGCGTGCCCGCTGATGGTTGGTATCAAATCAGCATCAAGGCTGCTGCTGCCAACCGTCTCAATCATGGCTACGACCTTGCAGAGTTTGAGCGTTATCGGCAAGAACCACTGAAACTCGCATTATGGATTGCTCCCAATGCCAGACTCTTAAACAAAAACGCGGCTGACCAGCGTCGCCTGACAGAAGTATGGGACTTACCGGATGGCAAACCCAAAGTCTTCTCAACCAAGGTCTGGTTACGCAAAGGTGCAGTTCCGTTTGTAAGCTGGGCCAACGGAATCAGCTCAAAAGGAAACATTCGCCGGGTTGCTGAGAAACACCACCCGGAAGTCATTCGCGCCACCACGACCCAACGCGATGCGGCCAAACTCGGCGACCGGGCAGCCCAAACCTTGGTGCAGGAACTGGAACGCAATGACAACAATCCCGTACTATCTGAAAGCTATCACGGTCCCCGTGTTCGTGTCTGGAACATGGATATCGGTGGACCGATTCACGAGCAGTGGCCACCAGCGAGTCACCGACTGCTGTTCGGGCAACAGATGGACGCCAGCCAGATTGACCTTGATGAACTTGTTCTGCGATTCACCACTCGTGCATTTCGACAGCCGGTTAAGCCTGAGGATGTCGAACATTACGTGCAATTCATTCGTGACCGCTTGGCTCTTGGAAACAAACCTGAAAGAGCGATCAAGCTGGGACTGATCGCAATTCTGTCATCACCTCGCTTCCTCTATCTCGATGAGGGCAACGAGCAACTCGGCTCCTCGTTGTCACCCCATGAGTTGGCCGCAAGATTGTCTTACTTCCTCTGGAGCTCGATGCCAGATGAAACCCTTGCTGCGACAGCGACTGCAGGCAACCTGACCGGGAACCAACTAAACGCTGAAACCCAACGGATGCTAGCTGAGCCAAAGGCCGAAGCATTCATCGAACACTTTACGGATCACTGGTTGCGAATCGATACCCTGGGTGCGATGCCACCTGATCCGAAAGCGTTTGGCGCCTATTACAAAGATCGTTTGGAAATTTTCTTCAAACAGGAAACCAGACTCTTCTTCGCAGACCTGTTAAAAGAAAACGGATCAATCCTGAACCTACTTGATAGCGACTACAGTTTCCTAAACGGTGCATTGGCACAACATTACGGCGTTGAAGGCGTGACCGGCGAAGAATTTCGCAAAGTCAGCTTCAAACCAAAACACCATCGAGGCGGACTTCTAGGGCAAGGAAGTGTATTGACACTGACTGCCAATGGAATCGAAACTTCTCCTGTAGTCCGTGGCGTCTGGGTCATGGAAAACATCCTCGGGACACCTCCTTCCCCGCCACCGCCAGACGTTGAGCCACTGGAACCGGATACACGCGGGGCAGTAACCATACGGGAGCAACTGAAAAAACACCGTAACGTGGCAGCCTGTGCAGATTGTCACAACCGAATTGACCCTGCTGGTTTCGCCTTGGAATTCTACGACCCGATCGGTGGTTACCGTTCGCACTACAAGTCGCGAGCAACGCGTAATCCGCCCGTCGATGGGTCAGGAAACCTGGTCTCCGGCGAAACATTTCAAAACGAACAAGACTTCAAAAAGCTATTGCTTAAACGCAAGGATCGATTTACCGAAGCCCTCACTGCCAAACTGCTTTCCTACGCAACCGGACGAGAACTGACGTTTCGAGATGATGCTGAAATCAAGCAGATCGCAGCCGATTGTGCGAAGCAAGGTTATGGGCTGCGAGATCTGATCACTGGCATTGTGAACAGCAATATCTTCCAACAGCGTTAAAGGCATGCAACGTACACCAACAAGGATTTACGATGACCGGTCTTCCCAGACGTGACATCCTACGTGGGCTCGGTGTTGCAATCGCGTTACCAGGCTTTGCATCCTTGCGAGCAGAATCTGAACAAACATCAAACAAGGCGACAAAGCGATTCGTCTGCGTTTCGCCCAACTATGGCATGAACCCAGGTGGATTCTTCCCGACTGAAACGGGCAGTGATTACGAGATGCCACCTTTGCTCGAATCGCTACAGTCCCATCGCGACGCCATCAGTCTTTTCACCAACCTTGATCACCCAGGCGTCGGCGGGGGCCACGGTTGCTCCAACACGTTCTTGAATGGTGTTGAAATGAAGAGCGCCAAGGAAAATCCTCAACGCCTTCTGTCGCTGGATCAGTTACTGGCCGAGCATCTTGGACAGAACACGCGTTTCCCATCAATGCTGCTCGGATCAGGAGGTTTTTCATGGTCCCGGGCCGGCATCCGACTGCCAACGCAATCCGACCCTGTCCGCGTGTTTACCAACTTATTCGTCGAAGATGCAACCAAGGCCAAACAGCAGACACGTCAGTTTTTGAATGACGACACCAGCATCCTGGATGTAGTCCGAAAAGATGCCAAGAGTCTGCGCGTCCGCTTAGCGCAGGCGGACCAGCAGAAACTGGACCAGTACTTCACATCAATTCGGGAAGTTGAACGGAAACTGAATCGTCAGGCTGAATGGATTGATGTTCGTAAACCAACCATCAAGGATGATGTGATTCGAGGCCGCGATGATGACGACACAATTGTTGACCTTCAATATCCTTACAACACATCGGTCATGTATGACCTGATGGTACTGGCATTGCAGACCAATTCCACCAACGTGATCTGTTTTGGTCATCCTGGGGGAAACCGTCTATTTCCATTCGACGGGATCACCTTGGGGTACCATTCATTAACGCACCATGGCAAACGCCCCGAGTTGTTAAAAGAGCTGTCGATCATCGAGCGTTTCTACGCCAGCCAATTCGCCACGTTCCTGAGCAAATTGAAAGAAACCAAAGACAGCACAGGCGAACCTCTATTGGATTCAACTACGGTCCTGTTTGGTAGCGGCATGGGAAACGCCAGTTCTCACTCAAGCCGCAACCTTCCCGTTCTTTTGGCTGGTGGTGGCTTCCAGCACGGAAACCATCATCACTTTGAGCGTCGCAATCGTGATGGACGCCCACTAGGTGACCTGTTCGTATCGATTCTTCAGCGATTCGGCATCGAACAGGAACAATTCTCGAACAACGGCAGCAACCTCAATCACTTACTGACATGAAAAACATCTTTCTAGGTGGATTGACTTTGTTGCTGATGACCCCGGTCACCGCAGCAGAAGTCTCACCCTCTGAATTACCGTCTTTTCTGCGCAAGTATTGCGTAGACTGCCATGGTGCGAAGGCCCAAAAAGCGGATCGTCGATTTGACCAATTAGTGAAAGGATCGGTAACAACCAAGACGGGAACTGGTCATACGGGCCAGTTGGTACAACAGGCAGAGCTGCTGCAGGAAATTCTCGATCAACTTAACTTGGCTGCGATGCCACCTGAAGAAGCGAAACAGCCGCAGCAGGAAGAGGTCAAAAAAATCGTTTCCTTGCTCACGCAAATGATGGCAGAAGCAGAGTTAGCCGTGAGAGGTAACGCTGGAAAAGCAATCTTAAGACGACTCAATCGCAACGAGTATCGAAACACGATCCGTGACCTTTTTCAATTGCCGATGGTTGACTTTGATCCAACAACCACCTTTCCGGCCGACGACATCACGGACGGTTTTGACAACGTAGGGGAGGGACTCGTCACCTCTGACTATCTACTTCGAAATTACCTGCGTGCTGCGAGAGAGGTAGCTGAAAAGGTGATTCGGCCCGGTCCCCGCCCCGAAATGATCCACTACGATTCGAACGCGGGCCCAAAATCAAAAGAAGCGCCCGTCACACTCAATGGCGTCCGCATCGACTCTCCGAACAACGACAAAGAAGCACGGAAAGATGCGGGGCGAATGTTCATCAAGTTCCGCCAACCCCTCGGGCTGCGGCAACTGGATAAACGCAAAGGAGTGCCCGCAGACGGAGAATATGTGATACGGCTTTCGGCTCAGGCCATTCGCCGCGTGTCCCACTACAGCGACGAGGATCTACGATACGACTCGTCTGAACCCATGCGTCTGTCGATTTCGATTGATTCAAAAGCTTTGGGTGGCACGGCTCACAGAATTATCGCCGAGTACGTCATTCCCGACAATGAAGTAGTCGAGATTGAACATAGGGTATGGCTTGAGAAAGGGTTTACATTTCATGTTCATTGGGCCAATGGCCCCAACGGTTCGTTCAAACGCATCCTTAGAAAAGTCCTTCCCAAATACAATGACGATGCGTTATTTCCAATGCGCAACCCACCTGAAATGTACTTGGGTTCGGGCCCTGAGTTGCATGTACACGACCTCGAAATCCAAGGGCCATTTTATGACTCGTGGCCACAACCAGGTTTTGCCACTTTCTTTCCCACCCCACCCCCAACACCGGGTGCAGACTACCTCGATGAATCATTACTAAGGCTTGCCAACGCCGCCTACCGCCGCCCTGTCAGTCGCGCAGAGGTAGCTCCCTACCTTCAGTTGGCTCATCAGCAACTCGAATCTGGAGGTGATTTCTGGGAAGCTGCCAAACTGGGAACTCGAGCAATTCTGACCTCCCCCAACTTTCTCTATCTGGCCGAAACACAGTCGAAGCCGACTGCCTCCAACCGCGTCACTGACCATGAGCTTGCCACACGTCTGTCATATTTTCTCTGGAGTTCAATGCCGGATCGTGAATTGCGAACCGTGGCTGATCGTGGTGAGTTGAAAAATCCTGATGTGCTCAGACAACAGGTTGAACGCATGCTGTCGGATGAACGCGCCAGTGCATTAGTAGAAAACTTCGTCGGCCAATGGCTAGGACTGAGAAAGCTCGGCGAAATGCCACCTGATCCGGAAACCAACCGTTCTTATTACGAAGACAATCTTGAAGATGCGATGCGTCAGGAGACCCACCTTTTCTTTCGCCACATTCTTGATAACAACCGCAGTTTGTCTGATTTCATCGACTCGGATTACACCTTTTTAAATCCCGCCCTGGCTCGACATTACGGTTTACCTGCGCCACCAGAAGATACATTTCGCAAGGTGCATCTTCCCACACATAGCCACCGTGGTGGACTACTGGGGCAGGCCAGCATTCTGACCGTGACTTCCAATGGCGTGGAATCCCAGCCCGTTGTTCGGGGCGTGTGGGTGTTGGAAAATCTTCTTGGCACCCCGCCCAGTCCCCCACCACCCGACATCGAACCACTTGAGCCTGACACACGGGGAGTTTCCACCATTCGGCAGTTGATGGAGAAACATCGAAACAATCCAACATGCTACGAATGCCACCGAAAAATTGACCCCTTGGGCTTAGCCATGGAACACTATGATCACGTGGGACAATGGCGTGATCGCTACGCGAAACGCCTGCCAATTGACGGGACCGCTGAACTTGCCAATGGCACCGTCATCGAAGGTCCTGAAGGCATCAAAAGCATGCTGAAACAGAACCCTGAAAAGTTCAATCAGTGCCTGACTGAAAAGCTGTTGGTTTACGCATTGGGTCGCCGACTGAGCTTCACGGATCGAGACGATGTAGACCGCATCACCGAAGCAATCTCAAAAGAAGAAATCGGATTGCGTGACCTGATACACCAAGTCGTCATCAGCGAGGCGTTCCAATCAAAATGAGATTTCTGACCACGTTAATTAGCGTTGGCCTGTTCGTTGCATTAGGCAGCACTGTTAGCCAATCTGCTGAGCCTCCAAATATCATCCTGATATTAGTTGATGGCCTGAGCCGAGATTCGGTCTCGTGCTACGGATCCAAGCAGGCGACTCCCAACATTGACCAACTGGCCAATGAAGGTGTCCGTTACGAAACGGCATGGAGCATGCCGGCGTGCACACCGACCCGAGTCACGCTGCTTACGGGGCAATACCCATTTCGACATGGCTGGACCGAGGACCGGAACATCGCAACACAGGGAGGCGTCGGGCTGAATTGGGAACAATTCACTACAGTTGCAAAACGATTACGTGATGGTGGCTACCAAACCGCTGTCGGAGGACATTGGCAGCTCAATGACCTCGTCAATCAACCTGATGCATTGCAGCAACACGGCTTCCATGAATCTTGCGTGTGGAATCAGCCAGACATGAAACAAAGTCGACCCCCCAGACGCCAATCGGATGCTCAACTGCTGATCAACGGCAAACGTGAAAAAGTGGATCATGAAGCAGAGCAGGTAAACTCATTTTTGATTGACTTCACAATAAAAAATCGTAGTCGACCGTTCTTCATTTACTACCCAATGTTGCTCGACGGAGAACCACATGGCAAAGCGAAACGCAAGTCAGACAAACTACCGTCGGACAAGATGAATCAGCATGCAGACAGTATCAAACGTGCTGACCAACTGATTGGAAATCTGATCAGAACTGTGGACAATAACGGTTTGCGTGAAAAAACGGTGATCCTACTCGCTGGCAAAAACCGTCCTGCCATCGACACCAAACTTGAAAACAAACGCAGTGCCCCAACCAACAACACGGTCTCCGACTACAAAGTACACGTGCCATTGATTGTGCGTGCAGTGGGAATGGTCGACAGTGAACGCGTATCACAGGACCTGATCGACTTCAGCGACATCTACCCGACCTTCCTGGAACTTGCTGACCTTCAGGCATCTGACCACGTGTTTCTCGATGGAAAATCATTTGTACCAAGCCTACGCGGCAGTGGAGATCCCTACCAGAAACGGAACTGGATCTACTCACAACTCGGCAAGACCCGCATGATCCGTGACTGGCAACACTTGATCGATACACACGGTAGCTTTCATGATCTACAGAAGGACCCCATGCAGCAGCAAGAGGTGAGCCCGCTGGACAAGATCGCCCCGGGGCGTCGACAACGATTGCAAATGATCTTGGATCGTTTTCCCGAGGACGCAGCCAGCCCATTTCTTAAAGATCAGCAGAAATCCAGATAAGGCAGCATCTGAACACCGCGGCAGTTGTCGATTCTTGATCACGCCGCACGTGAACCGAGTCGATTAGCGGATTATCTCGCAAGGATTTCCTGATTCCGACTCAGGATCGACTCCTCAGTTTGTATTGTTCCCGATCGGTTCTTAGAATAGAGATCGTTCGACACTCAGCCTGGAAGATGACTGGCGACAAACGGCACCGCAGAACCCGTGCGTGAACCGTTCGATCTGTAACGTACCACCATTGCATACCCAGCCCTCCCCAAACACTGCTAATTACTCGTCCGCTGTTCACCTCCTGCCTTCACCAGCGCCCTCCGATGCTGCTCCGCTTTACTTTCGCACCGCTCATCTGCTGCACCATGTTTCTTCTTGCACATGGTGAGCTTCCTGTTGCAAATGGTGGACCGACGGACGTTTTGTTCGAAACAGACATCAAGCCGCTGTTCGAAATAAAGTGCGGTAAATGCCACCGCAAAAACGAACGAAAGGGAGAACTTGATCTTTCCAGCATGCAAGGTATCTACAGCGGTGGTGAGACAGGTGACGATTTGCTTGCCAAGGACCTGGATGAGAATGCACTGTGGCATCAAATCGACAGCGGTGACATGCCACCCGCAGAAGAACCTGCACTCAACCCGCAAGAAAAAGATCTGATTCAGCGCTGGCTTCTTGCTGGCTCACCGTCCAAAACAAGCACCATTAAAACACGGGAATCAAACGTACACGATGTACTTCCCGTTTTGCTGTTGAGGTGCAATTCCTGCCACGGTCCACGCCTGCAGCAAGGAGGACTCGATCTACGAACCCGTGCAAACATGCTCAAGGGGGGAAAGAGTGGGCCTGCTTTGATCCCAGGTGATCCCGACAATAGCCTGATGGTTCAGAAAATTGAATCGCAAGCCTGCCCGCCGAGTAAGTCCTTGCTTAAATTTTTCGTCCGACGCCCTTCCTCAGCCGAGGTCAAAGTGCTGCGTGACTGGATCACAGCCAAGGCACCTAACGGAGATTTAACACCTGATGTGGCCACAACGCAGCCTGATCCACTGGTAAGCCAACGGGATCGCGAACACTGGGCCTTTCAGCCACCACAATGGCCTGCGTCAGGAAATTCGATCGATGACTTCGTGGGCCAGAAACTGGCGGAATCAGGACTCACTTGGTCAAAGCCTGCCGACCGCTTTACCCTAATTCGACGTGTCTATCTTGACCTGCTGGGCCTTCCGCCTGAGCTGAATGAACTGCAGCGTTGGTCAACCAGCACCGACCGGAACTGGTACCGCGAAATGGTCGAACACGTTTTAGCGTCACCTCGCTACGGTGAACGCTGGGGGCGGTATTGGCTCGACCTAGCAGGCTACGCCGACTCAGAGGGCGGCACCAGCGCGGACCCTTTGCGAGCGGTCGCCTGGAAATATCGTGATTACGTCATCCGAGCATTCAACGAGGACAAGCCGTACAACGACTTCCTGATGGAACAACTTGCGGGTGATGAACTGCTAGGCCAATCGCCAGTATCAAGTGTCACCAACGAAACGGTCGACAAACTGGTGGCGACAGGCTTCCTTCGCATGGGCATTGACGAGACTGGTTCCCGAACGATGAATTTTGTTCCAGAGAGATTGAAGGTCGTCGCGGATGCTCTTTCTGTCGTCAGCTCAGGACTGATGGGATTGACGATGGAATGCGCCCGCTGCCATTCGCACAAATATGACCCTATTCCACAACGCGATTACTACCGACTGAAAGCCGTGTTCCAAGGTGCGTTGGACGAACATGATTGGAGTAGTTTCAAACAACGCAAGTTAAATGTCGCAACGCAGGAACATCAACTACGAATCGCCGAGATCAATCCACCGCTGGAGAAACAGCAGAAAGCTCTCTTGGCACGACAAAAAAAACTCGAAACGGACATTCGTTTGAACCTGTTGCGGCATCACCATCCTGAGCAATCTGACCAAGACAATCTAACGACGCTGCAAGCCCTCAAGAAAGCTGACAACACTCGCACGCTTACCGAAAAGCAACTGGTTGAGCGATTACAAAAAGCGGAAGTGCTTCCCGATTCTGAACAACCTGCGTCGATCCTGGATAGCAGAATCGAAGCTGAACAGCTCAAAAAAAAGTTGCACCGTCTGAGACAACAAATGGTTCCCCCACAAACCATTCGTGCCCTCTGGGACATGGGACGTCCATCACCGACTTACGTCCTGCGGCGTGGTGAGCACGACAAACCCGGAACACTTGTCGGACCGGGAGTGCCAACCGTTCTTACCGATGGACAAACTCCCTTCCAAGTCACTCCGTTGAAAGCTGCGGCTCAAGTAGGTGACCACAACACAACAGGCCGAAGGCTTGCATTTGCGTCCTGGCTTACTCGAGACGACCATCCGCTCACAGCACGAGTCATGGTCAACCGCATCTTCGCAAGACACTTTGGAGCAGGATTGGCGGCAGACCTTGGCAACTTCGGCCGACAAGCTGAACCACCCTCACATCCACAATTGCTGGATTGGCTGGCTTTGAAATTCATTCAAAGCGGATGGAGCATCAAGGCGATGCATCGGCTGATGATGAATTCGAGAACCTACCAACAAACAAGTCGGGTCACAGACCAACACCAACAAATCGACGGACAAAATCGACTTTTGGGTCGCATGCCGCTTCAGCGTTTGGATGCTGAAGCCCTGCGAGACTCGCTGTTGTTCGTGTCAGGGCGAATGTCATTTGCATCGGGTGGTATACCCGACGCAGTCTCGGTTGATCGTGACGGGCTTGTAAGTGTCTACCCAAGCTACAGTGGCCCCCCCAGCAACGACGCTACACCCAACCAGGCATCCAGCGACCAGCCTGCCTTGGAAAGCTCTGCAGATCAAAGCTCTCGCTACCTCGAACAAAGCCAAACCAATTCCTACTGGCGTCGCAGCATTTACCTGCAATACAAACGTACCGAGATCGCAACGATGATGGATACCTTCGATTACCCTCAAATGGGGCCCAATTGCCTCGACCGCCCCGTCTCGACCGTTTCACCCCAAGCGTTGATGTTGCTCAATGACAAACATGTCCACGACCTGTCACTGTCGTTTGCCAATCGGATCATGGGTATCATCGAATCCCAGAAACTCGACGACCAAAACCGAACACGAGTCAATCTGGTTTACCAGACTGCGTTCAGCAGACCTGCAAACGAGAATGAACTGGAACTTGGCGACATGACTCTGAGCAAGCTTGAGCGTGATTGGCATGGAGACAGAACTCAGGCGTTAGCAACTTACTGCCATACGGTTTTCAATACAGCCGCTTTCCTTTATGTGGACTAATTAACTTTGGCACCGCTTCCCTCAACTTCTCGACGGGACTTCTTCGCACGAACCAGCGATGGCCTGTTGGGTGCTGCGCTGATGCACCTGATGACTGATGACCTGTTTGGGGACAAACCGGCACCAACCCAACCAGAAGAAGGAACAGATTCGCACTCGGAAAACTCGACCAACTCCTATGATCTGCGTCCGAAACCGGTGCATCACCCAGCCACTGCTACGTCGGTCATTCAGTTATTCATGAACGGCGGCCCGAGCCAGATGGACCTGTTTGATCCCAAACCGGAATTGGCCAAATTGGATGGCAAGCCTTATCCAGGTAGCGTCGAAGAGATTGGCAACACAAGCGTTACCGATATCGGGGTAATGATGGGTGGACAGTATCCCATCAAGCGGCATGGTGAGTCTGGCATGTGGATGGCCGATACGCTTCCTCACACGTCGCAAATGGTCGACGACATCTGCCTGATCAATTCGATGTGGACCGATCACCCCAACCACGATAACGCGTTATACAAAATCCACAGCGGCAGACTCTTCATGGGATACCCAACTTTGGGTGCATGGACAGCCTATGGCCTGGGATCCGAAAACCAGAATTTACCGGCCTATGTAGTGCTGGGAGATCCGCTGGGTTTGCCAAAGAATGGCACACGAAATTGGACTGCAGGATTTTTACCTCCCGTTTACCAAGGCACTCCGTTTCGCCCTACCGGATCACCTATTCTAAATCTCAGCAAACAATACAAACAACCGACAGATGTGTCTGCCACTGCCAGCGAGTTATTAAAAACGCTTGATAAAATACACCGGTCCAAACGCCCTCATCGTCAGGACCTTGATGCACGAATTGAGTCTTATGGCCTCGCTGCCCGGATGCAACTGACAGCCAATGAAGCGTTGGACCTGAACCGCGAAAGCGAAGAAACCCTGAGTTTGTATGGCGTGGGAAAAGCGAACACAGACTCGTACGGAAAACGTTGCCTCATGGCCCGGCGACTCGTTGAGCGTGGTGTCCGGTTTGTGCAGATTTTCCTCGAAGAACAACCGTGGGACAGCCACGTGGATTTGGGCGCTAACCACAAGGCCATTTGTGAACGAACTGATCAACCCGTTGCAGCTCTGCTTAAAGATCTGAAACGAACAGGACTGCTGGACACCACGCTGGTCGTCTGGGGAGGCGAATTCGGACGAACACCAACATCACAACGGTCAGGCGATATCTACACCGGCCGGGATCACAACATGCAGGCGTTCTCCTCGTGGATAGCCGGTGGGGGAGTCAAAGGTGGGTTATCGTACGGCAAGACCGACGACTTTGGGCATAAGGCGATTGAGAACCCTGTCAGCGTCCATGACTTTCACGCCACCATCCTGCACACGCTTGGACTCCACCATCAAGAACTATTCTTCCGCCGCAGTGGACTCGAAGAACGACTGACGGGTGTGAATATCCCTACCGTGGTGCATGACATTCTGGCCTAGTTTTCTCAGGAACTGCTGATGGCATTTCATCGACGTGAATTAATACAGGGAGCTTTGGCAGCAGGAACTGCTTCCATGGTGACAGCGAGCGAAGGAGAGAAATCCGCAACCACGCCCTTGCCCTCGAATGTCTCGCCCCCCATATCGATGCCATCCAAGGTTATCGACACGAATGTCAGCCTGTTTCACTGGCCATTCCGACGCCTCCCACTTGATGAAGTCAATGAACTGTGTGCGAAGTTTCAGCAACTGGGGATTACCGAAGCATGGTCAGGTAGTTTTGAAGCCCTGTTGCATCGTGACCTGCGTACGGTCAATGAACGGTTGCAGAAAACTTGCCAAAAGCGGGCGGAACTCATCCCCGTGGGCGCGGTCAACCCAAATCTTCCCGATTGGAAACATGATCTAAATCTATGCTTGGGCCGATTCGCCATGCCCGGGGTCAGACTGCTTCCCGGTTACCATGGCTATGCATTGGACGATGCGGTGTTTGGTGAGCTACTTGTGACAGCAACCAAGCTGGGCGGATTCGTGCAAGTCGTGGTGGCGATGGAAGACACACGTACGCAGTCCAGCTTGCTACAGGCTCCCAATGTGGATCCTCGACCTCTGCAACACTGGATGCAGCAAATCCCAGATGCAAAAGTTCAAATTCTGAACTGCCGTCCCTCCGCATCTGACAGGCAAACTTTCGCATCGATTCCCCGACTCACAGTAGATACATCAAGAGTCGATGGAACCGATGGTGTTGCAACGCTAGCCAACGCCATCGGTGTCGACCGCATTCTTTATGGCTCACACTCACCATTCCTGATCCCGGAAGCCGCCTGCATACGCATGGTTGAAACGGGAATTCCGGCCGCTGATGTCAAAGCAATCATGCAGGAGAATGCCAAGCGTTTCCGGATTTCCAAAAGCACACTTTCCAACAATCAACAAAGGTAGTGCCAGTGTTTTTTGGATTACCACCCACAGAAACCCTTCGCGATTACCGCATCTGGGACTCCTACTTCACGCCGGCTTTCTCTCACCCGGGAACCGACGGCAGTTCCAAGCTGCTCAAGGACATTGAAAAATCAATGGCAGCGATTCAATTGGGCCACTTTGAAAAGCTTTGCTACTTCGCCCATGTTGGAATTGGCACGACTACCGACCCCAACCTGGAAGACTTATTGCGGAGCCAACCGGAACTGGTACTTAAACCATTTGAGCGATGGCCCGACAAATTACTGGGGATGATACAACTCAATTTACAGAATCCGAAAGACTCACTGAAAGCTGTGAACCAGTGGATCAAAGATGGCCCCATGCTAGGTGTTTACTTTCCCGGAAGTGGGCCTGGCGCAGCCAATTGCTTGGATCCCAAAGCAATCAAACTCGTAGAACGAGTGTCGGAACTGGGTGGCGTAATCATGCAACACACATGGCTGAAAACAGGTGGTAAACGCTCACCAAATGAATCCACACCAATCGAGCTTGCAACATTGGCCTCGCGTTACCCAAAACAACACTTCATCTGCGCGCACGCCGGTGGCGAATGGGAACAAGGCATCCGTGCTGTGCGTGACACACCCAACGTATTAATCGAAACGTCTGGCTTTGATGCAACCGCGGGTTTCATCGAAATGGCCACTCGCGAACTCGGATCAAAGCGAATTATCTTCGGCAGTCATTTACCATCTCGATCAATGGGAACAGAGCTTGCAAAAGTCATCGCTGCGCAAATCAGTGAAGAAGAAAAGAAAGACATTCTGGGACGAAATTACCGAAAACTTTTGAGTGTGATCCAATCGCGGAAGTGATTCCATGCTCCACAACTTTTCCAGTCGACACTCCGCGAAGAGCGCCCCATCGACATTCGGCACACAGACCAGAAGCTTGTTTTAGAAAATCCTTAGCGTCACAACCGACTGCTCCGCGCGTCACCGCTTCATGGATCGTACGCACAGGCACGGGGATTTGCCTGTGTACAAGCCAAGGGTCAAACTGGCTGAATTTCCCGGCAAACGTTAGACTGGAGGCCTCCAAAACTTGTTCACTGCCTCGGCAGTTTGGCAACGCACGCAACCTTTTCCAACGCACCACTAAAACATCTACGGTGTGTTGTTCCTTCTGACTACCCACCTGCGGTAGCTGATTTTGAAACCCTGCGAGAAACTTTCATCGGCCATCATGCAACGCTTCATTTCCCCGATTCATTGTCCGGTAGCCTTACTAGCAACGGCGTATTTGCTGACACTGACTGGGTTTATCAGCTTCGATCTTTCGTCACGGACCTATGCCGTCGAAAATCAATCACCACGAATATCCAAATTGCAGGCTGGCCCCAATGTCCAGTACGAGCTTCAGTCAAAATTGATCGATGCGATGCCGGGCGATGTGATTGAATTGGCAGAAGGACATTTTCAATTTCACCGACAGCTGGACATCACGACCAGTCACCTCACCATTCGCGGTGCCGGCAGCAACAAAACCGTTTTGTCATTTAAAGGCCAGGCAGCAGGTGGCGCAGGAGTAGAGGCCACAGGTGATCAATTGCTTCTGGAAGGGTTTGCAGTTGAAGATACCGCAGGAAATGCGATCAAGGTCCTGGGTGCCAACGGCGTGACTTTCCGTGACGTACGTACCGAGTGGACGGGCCCCGCATCATCGACCAATGGAGCCTACGGAATTTACCCCGTTCAGTGCAGCAATGTGTTGATCGAATCGTGCATCGCCATTGGTGCGTCGGATGCAGGCATCTACGTTGGGCAAAGTCGCAACGTCATCGTACGTTCCAACCGTGCTGAAAGAAATGTTGCGGGAATTGAAGTAGAAAACACAATTCACGCGGATGTCTACGACAACATTGCGACCAAGAACACCGGTGGCATTCTCGTATTCGATTTACCCGGTTTACAGATCAAATCTGGTCGACAAGTTCGGGTCCGTAACAACAAGGTGACCGACAACAATCATTTAAACTTTGCCGCCAAGGGTAACGTCGTCGCATCAGTCCCTCCAGGCATGGGGATCATGGTGATGGCGACAGATGAAGTTGAAGTCGATCACAACACCGTAAAACATCACCAAACAACAGGCGTAGCCGTACTCGCGTACCAAGCCAGCGGCAAGCGATTGAAAAAACGTGATACGACTGACTTTGATCCCTATCCGGAACTGGTCTCAATTCACGACAACCAGATCAGTGATAGCGGCTATGCCCCTGCTGGTGAGATGGGGCTGCTACTTGCGCCATTTGTGGGAGGCGTCTTTCCAGACATTTTCTGGGATGGAGTTGGTGATCCGAGCCGAATGAAAAACAAAAAACTGACAGAAGCGCAGACACCCGCGATTCAAAATAACGGCAAAGCACGATTTACGAACTTCGACCTCTCACACATGAACCCTCGGGATCTGCTTACGGGACGACACAGCATTGCAAGCGAACTGACACCACATCAAATAAAACGTTCTCAAATCCCCAAGGTCGTATTACCCCCGGGCAAACCAGCAAGTGAGGATGCATCAAACGCTGTTCTGGTCTATCGAACGGCGAAGAAAAACCTCTCGGAATATGAACTATTTAAGGGAAACATCGCAGATCATGTGCCAGCCGAGCACGTCTATCCCTATGAACTCAACACGCCATTGTTCAGCGATTACACCAGCAAGTACCGCTTTTTTCAGATTCCGGAGGGCAAACAGATTCGTTACTCCGAAGAGGGAACCATTCAATTTCCAATCGGAACGGTAATTTCAAAAACATTTGCCTATCCAATTGATATGACGGACCCCACCCGAGGCGAGCGATTACTTGAAACACGGATTGAATTTCGCCAAGACAACGGCTGGTTCGGTTTTTCCTATCTCTGGAATGAACAACAGACCGAAGCAACGCTTGCCCTTGGTGGAAGCGAAATTGACGTGAGTTGGATTCACACGGACGGAAAACAAAGAAGAAATCGTTATCAGGTTCCAAACGCCAACCAATGCTTGAATTGCCACCAGCAGGGAGACCAATTCGTTCCCATTGGACCAGTTGCGGCAAACCTGAATGGAAGCTGGGATCATGGCCATGGTTCACGCAACCAAATCGCCGCATGGAAAGAACAGCAGTTACTGATGGAGGCACCGGCCCCCGACTCAATCGCAACATGGCCCGTATTCGACGACTCCCAGCAGCGATCCATCAATGATCGAGCCCGCTCGTGGTTACACGTCAATTGTGCACACTGCCACAATCCACGTGGATCTGCTCGCACGTCTGGCCTGGATTTGCGTTTGACCCAAATGAATCCGGCAAAATTTGGCGTTAACAAAATACCCGTTGCAGCAGGGCATGGCTCTGGAGGCCGATCATTTGACATTGTGCCGGGCAAACCAGATGAATCCATTTTGCTGTACCGCATTGAATCAGAAGACCCAGGCATCGCGATGCCCAGCGTCGGCAAAAGCTTAGTGCCGGTCGAGGCTGCTGCACTGATCCGTGCATGGATCGAACAACTTGATTGATAGAAGCAATTACACGTGAGACTCGATGAACAGCCAAGCTTCAGCCAACTTGCCTGACGCAGACATTGACAAGTTATTTGAACAGCTTCAGCTGGGCGCGAAATCCCTACGTACCCTATCGCTTGAAGAACGAATCAAATTGATTGACCGCTGCGCCGATGGTGTCACCCATGTTGCCCATCATTGGGTTGAATCAGCATGCAGCGCGAAACAAATTCCCACTGACTCACCAGCTAGAGCAGAGGAAATCACTGGAGGCCCAATCGCCACCGTACGATTCCTGCGTTTGCTTGCGCAATCACTCAGGGACATCGCCGACCGTGGAACCCCTCGGCTACCCGGACAAGTGACGCAGCACCACGGGCAATGTCGCGTCCCGGTGTTCCCAACCAAACAGCTGCATGACTCGTTGCTTTTCTGGCCCATGAAAGCTGAAACATGGCTCGCCCCATCGGTTCCAGCACACGATATTTTTTCTGATGTAATCGAACAATTTCGCACAGGCACTGCAGAAGCGTCCATCGCGGTGGTACTAGGAGCCGGAAATGTATCTTCGATTGCCGCGACCGACATGCTCAGCAAAGTGCTGACCGAGAACCAGGCCGTTGTCTTAAAAATGAATCCGGTCAATGACTACCTGACCACTTACTTTGAAACTGCATTCAAACCTCTGATAGAAGCAAACCTACTCAGGATTGTCTGCGGTGGTAGTGAAACGGGTCAGCAACTAATCAATCATCCGTTCGCCCAATCCATTCATGTTACAGGCTCAGACCGAACCCATGACTGCATCGTCTGGGGCCACGGTGATGAGGCTGAAAAACGCAAGCAGGAGAGCAGTCC